>NZ_JAUF01000018.1:0-156240 GCF_000585455.1 Microbacterium sp. MRS-1 | reverse complement strand
TTCATACGCAGCCGGGCTCTGCCTCTCCGCAGCCTTGCAATGGATTTAGCAACACGGCCTAGTCCTCGTCGTCCTCGTCCTCGTCCTCGTCCTCGTCGGAATCGTCGTCCAGCACGTCGATGTCGACGCCGTCGACGTCACCGGCGTGCAGGATCGGCGATCCGTCGTCGTCGAAGTCGGCGGCATCCAGATCATCCACGTCGTCGAGGTCGTCGTCGTCGAGTTCCTCGTCGGACTCATCGTCGTCGACGCCCTCGGCGTCTTCGGCCTCGACACCGCGTTCGGCGGCCAGCGCCGCCTGCGCGGCCTGATACTCCGCCAGACGAACCGCCCACGGCACCCACTCCGGAGCCAAGAGCGCACCCTCGCCCGGTAGGAGCTCGGCCTCGAGCACCGTCGGCTCGGCGTCGTCGACGACGGCCAGGCTCACCGTCCAGAACCAGCCGGGATAGCCCTCCATCGTCGTGGCGAAACGCAAGGAGACGACGCCGTCGGCCTCGACCGTGTATCCGGCGGGCTCGCCGATCGTCGCCGCCGGCGTGATCTCCCGCAGCGCGGACAGTGCCAGGTCGTGGGCCGCGAGCAGGCGGTCGTCGGCGACGAGCGCCGGCGCCTCGCCCTCGGCATCCGCGCCGGAGTCGACCGACTCAGGCGTCGAGTTCATCGGCGACCTTGCGCAGGATCGCGGCGACCTTCTTGCCCTGTCCCGCGTTCGGATAGTGACCGTGACGCAGGTCGCCGCCGACCTTGTCGAGCAGCTTGACGAGGTCCTCGACCACGATCGCCATGTCATCCGGCTTCATCCGGTTGCGCTTGGCGAGGCTCACGGGAGCGTCGAGCACCCGCACCGCCAGCGCCTGCAACCCGCGCTTGCCGTCGGCAACGCCGAAGTCGAGGCGCGTTCCGGCCTTCAGCCCCTCGGTGCCCGCGGGGAGGGCCGTGGCGTGCAGGAAGACGTCCTGGCCGTCATCGGTGGTGATGAAGCCGAACCCCTTCTCGTCGTCGTAGAACCTGACCTTGCCGGTGGGCATCGCAAAAACCTCGCTCGTCGGCGCCCTGAGGCGCGGTGACATCGTGACCCGTGCCGCGAGGGCACGAGGGTGGGCATCATGCCCACTCCAGCCTACGACACCGCCACGCCCGACGCGGGGACGCAGTAGGGTGATCCCGATGCCCTCTTCGTCTTCTCGCACCCCCGGCTCGGCCGACGATCTTCCCGTCCGCCGCATCGACCGCGTCCTCGCGTTCATGTCCCTGGGTCTGTTGCTGCTGTCCGTGATCTGCTTCGTCGCGATCATGATCGGCTCGGCTGCGGGCATGAAGCACGACGACTTCGGGCAGGGCATGTGGCCGCTGGTCGGCACGCTCGTCTATATCGCGCCGATCGTCGCGTTCATCCTGCTCATGGCAGTGCTCATCATGACCTTCGTGCGGAAGGCCCGGGTCGGCAAGGGCCGCTGACGTGACCGGGTCGGACGCGCGCGCTCTCGCACAGCATCTCGTGCAGCGCAGCGACGACGCCCTGGCTACGCTGTTCTCGGCGCGACAGGTGTCGCCGACCGTCGCATGGAACGACGCCTTCGACGCGGCCGAGGCGCTTCTGGAGCCCTCGTCGATCGAGCGCGCACTGCGGGGCCTGACCTCGGGCGAGATCTCCGCCCTCGCCGACGCCGCCCTCGACACGGACGACGCTGCCCGCTCGCGGCTGCAGCAGCTGGCGCTCGTCGACGAGCAGGGAATGATGTACGAGGCGGTGTCGTCCGCACTGACGGCCCTCACCGCGGCATCGACGCCCGCGGCCGACGTCGACGAAGCCGAGGACACGGATGCCGCGGCACGGCCGGACGACGCCGCTGCCGCCGAGCGGGCGTTCTCCTCGCTCGGCTCACTCGGCGACATCCTGCATGCTGCGCTCACGCACCCGTTCGGCCGCATCGGTTCCGGAGCGCTCGGGGCCGCCGACCGCCGCCGACTGATGGAGGACGGGATCGTCGACGACGGCGCCACCGCCGATGACCTCGTCAAGATCGCCGAGCGGACGGGTCTGCTGTCGGGTCAGGACAAGAGCTGGCTCGTGACGCCCGCGGGTGTTCAGTGGCTGCACTCCGACACGATCGCACGGTGGAGCGCCGTCGCCACCGCGTTCCTCGAAGGGCTGCCGCGCGGACTGCGGCGACCGACCGGCGGCTGGATCGCGCCCGCCGCGTGGGCGCAGGCCTACCCGTGGGACGTGCTCTGGCCAGAGACAGCGGCGGATCTTCGTGGGCTCCTGCGACGCTGGGGCGTCCTCGACGACGCTGGGCGCCCCACCTCGTGGGCGCGGGGTGCATTCCTCGACGGCGCGGGATCGCCGTTCCCGGCCGCCGCCCTCGACACCCTCGCGCGGCTGCTGCCGAGCGAGGTCGACCGGGTGTACCTGCAGAACGATCTGACCGCCATCGCGCCCGGGCCGCTGTCGCCGCACCTCGACATGCGGCTGCGGTCGATGGCGCGGCGGGAGTCGCGCGCGCAGGCGTCGAGCTACCGCTTCACGACCGAGAGCATCGCCGACGCCCTCACGGCGGGCGAGAGCGCCGAGTCGCTGCGCGCCTTTCTCACCGAGCTTTCGCTCACCGGCCTGCCCCAGCCGCTGGCGTACGAGATCGAACGCACCTCTCGCACGCACGGCATGGTCCGCGTCGGTCCCGACGACGGGGGCCGCACCCGGGTCTGGAGCGACGACGAGGCGCTGCTGCGCACCCTCGCCGTCGATCAGGCTCTTCGTCCCCTCGGGCTCGTGCCGGACGGCGACGGCCTCGTGACCCGCAGCGGGGCCGACACGGCGTTCTGGATGATCGCCGACGCCCGATATCCGGTCGTCGCGGTGGATGCCGACGGCGAACGCCGACGCCTCGACCGCCACCGCCTGGCACCGTCGCCGTCGCAGCCCGCGCCCGCGCGCGACACGTATGCCGCGCTCCTCGCACGGCTGCGCGCCGCGCCCGCTGACGATGCCGACGCGGCCTGGCTCGGCCGCGAACTGGATCACGCGGTCAAGGCGCGCGCCACCATCGTCGTCGCCGTCCGCATGCCCGACGGCACCGAGCGCGAGTTCACGATCGAGGCCACCGGCCTCGGCGGCGGACGCCTGCGGGGACTCGACCGGGCGGTCGATGTGGAGCGCACCCTGCCGGTATCCAGCATCAGCGGCATCCGCCCCCTCTGACCGGCCCCCCGCGCACGCACGGCTGGCGACGCGAGCCCCGGCCGCTGCGAGGTCGGTAGACTGGGACGCTATGGCTGACGGCCCCCTCATCGTGCAAAGCGACCGCACCGTGCTGCTCGAAGTCGCTCACCCCCAGGCGGAGACAGCGCGGCACGAGCTCGCGGTCTTCGCCGAGCTCGAGCGCGCACCCGAGCACATCCACACCTACCGGGTCACCCGGCTGGGGCTCTGGAACGCACGCGCCGCCGGCCACAGCGCCGACGACATGCTCGCCACGCTCGACCGCTGGTCCCGCTTCCCGGTGCCCGCCTCGGTGTCGATCGACATCCGCGAGACCGTCAACCGCTACGGGCGTCTGGTCATCGAGCGGGATGCCGAGGGCGCGCTCGTGCTGCGGGGCTCCGATCCCGCCGTTCTCGCCGAGATGGCCAAGAACAAGCGCATTCAGCCGCTGCTGATCGGCCACCCCTCCCCCGACACCTACGTGATCGACGCCTGGGCGCGCGGTCACATCAAGCAGGAGCTGCTGAAGATCGGGTGGCCGGCGGAGGATCACGCCGGCTACACCCCCGGCACCCCGCACGAGATCTACCTGCACGAGGACGGGTGGACCTTGCGTCCGTACCAGCGCCACGCCGTCGACATCTTCAGCGAGGGCGGCTCGGGTGTCGTCGTGCTCCCCTGCGGCGCCGGCAAAACGCTCGTGGGCGCTGCGGCGATGGCCGCGACGAAGACGACGACCCTCATCCTCGTCACCAACACCGTCAGCGCGCGCCAGTGGCGCGACGAGCTGCTCAAGCGCACCACGCTGACCCCCGAGGAGATCGGCGAGTACTCCGGTCAGTCCAAGGAGGTCAAGCCGGTCACCATCGCGACCTATCAGATCCTCACGGCCAAGCGGAAAGGCCAGTACGCGCACCTGGCGTTGCTGGACGCGCTGGATTGGGGCCTCATCGTCTACGACGAGGTGCATTTGCTTCCCGCTCCGGTTTTCAAGCTCACCGCCGATCTGCAGGCACGTCGCCGCCTCGGACTGACCGCGACGCTCGTCCGGGAGGACGGCCGCGAGGGGGACGTGTTCAGCCTCATCGGCCCCAAGCGCTTCGACGCCCCGTGGAAGGAGATCGAGGCCCAGGGCTTCATCTCTCCGGCCGTCTGCTACGAGGTGCGCGTCGACCTCCCGCCGTCCGACCGCATGGAGTACGCGGCATCGGCCGACGACGAGCGCTACCGTCTCGCCGCCACGGCCCACGCGAAGATCGGCGTGGTCAAGGATCTCGTCGCCCGTCACGCGGGAGAGCAGATCCTCGTCATCGGCCAGTATCTCGATCAGATCGACGTGCTGTCCGAGGCGCTGGACGCACCGAAGATCACCGGAGCGACGCCCGTGGACGAGCGCGAGGAGCTGTTCGCCGCCTTCCGCGAGGCGCGCCTGCCTGTCCTCGTCGTCTCGAAGGTCGCGAACTTCTCGATCGATCTGCCCGACGCCTCGGTCGCGATCCAGGTGTCGGGGTCGTTCGGCTCACGTCAGGAGGAGGCGCAGCGGCTCGGCCGGCTGCTTCGTCCCAAGTCGAACGGGCACACGGCGAGCTTCTACACGCTCATCGCACGCGACACGGTCGACCAGGACTTCGCGCAGAACCGGCAGCGCTTCCTCGCCGAGCAGGGCTACAGCTACACGATCCTGGATGCCGAGGGCATCGCCGCCGCGTAGGTCCCCCACGCGGGAGCCGGCGGCGGCAGCAGGAGCGTGCGCGGCAGGGGGCGACGCGTCAGCATCCACTCGACGAGCGCGACGTATCCGGCGATCAGCAGGAACGACCACAGGAAGCTGACCAGTCCGGTTGTGCTCTCGGTGGGGCTCGACCCCGACGCGAGCGAGAGCAGGAACGCCGACAGGTTGTTCACGACGTGCAGGGCGATCGCCGCCTCCAGTCCGCCGGTGCGCCACGTGAGCCAGCCGGCGGCGACGGCGAACAGCCCGACACCGATCTGGCCGAGCAGGTCGTAGCCGTGGCCGAGGACGAACAGCGGCACCGGCAGGAGGATTGCGAACGCCGGATGCCGCAGCCAGCGCCCGATGCTCTGCATGAGGTATCCGCGGAAGATGTACTCCTCCGCGGCCGCTTGCACGGGAACGAGCAGCAGCACGACCACCAGCGTGATCGGCCAGGTCGAGGTCGAGACGGGCATCCCGGGCTCCTCCATTGCGCCGGGAAGGAGAAAGCCCACCGCGGTCAGCACGACCGACACGCCGACGGCGAGCGCGCCGCAGAGCAACATCCAGCGCCAGCGCAGCCGTCCCGCGGCGGAGGAGACGAGCCCGACCCGGCGTCCGTTCACGATCAGTGACGCGAGGATGTAGGCCGGAAGCATGAGGGCGATCGTGCCGAGCAGGATCGCGACCATGAGCGGGTCGCCCATGTCGACGCCGCCCGACTGACCGAGGCGTGCGAGGTCGTCCAGGCGCTCCGGGTCGCGGAAGAGCGCGATGCCGATGACGACCATGACGACCACCAGCAACCCGAGGTAGATCGCGAGGCCCAGGATGCCGATCACCAGCGGCGTCCACCATCCCGAGCGTCGGCGTGCAAAGATCAGGCGGTGGAAGGCGAGACCACCGATCACGGCGTCGACCGGGAGGGCGCGGGCCGTCCGGACGATCGTGGGCGGGACGGGCGGCATCGCGGGCGCGAACAGCGGTGCCGACGGGGGGACGGGGACCTGCGGCGCGGGCGTCGTCATCCATCCATCTTCTCCGATATCCAGCAAAGGGAAGGGTTGCGATGCCAGGATGGGGCTATGACCGCACCGCGCATCCTCGTCGTGGACGACGAACCGAACATCCGGGACCTGCTGGTCACGAGCCTCAGGTTCGCCGGCTACCAGGTGCGTGCCGTCGCGAACGGCGCGCAGACCATCTCGGCCGTGCTCGAAGAGGAACCAGACCTCATCATCCTCGACGTGATGCTCCCCGACATGAACGGGTTCAGCGTCACCAAGCGCCTCCGCGGCGCGGGGTACACGGCCCCCATCCTCTTCCTCACGGCGAAGGACGAGACCGAGGACAAGATCGAAGGGCTGAACGCCGGTGGCGACGACTACGTCACCAAGCCCTTCTCCCTCGACGAGATCGTCGCGCGACTCCAGGCCATTCTCCGACGCACCATGCAGGCCGACGAGGAGTCGACCATCCGCGCCGGCGAGCTGACCATGGACCAGGACACGCACGACGTCACGGTGGGAGACGTCTCGATCGACCTGTCCCCCACCGAGTTCAAGCTCCTGCGCTACCTCATGCTCAACCCCAACCGGGTGCTCAGCAAGGCGCAGATCCTCGATCACGTCTGGGAGTACGACTTCAACGGCGACGCGGGCATCGTGGAGAGCTACATCTCGTACCTGCGCCGCAAGATCGACCCGTACTCCTCGGAGCCGCTCATCCAGACCAAGCGCGGCTTCGGCTACATGCTGAAGGCCGGCAAGACCGCCTGATCGCGGGGCGATGACGGCGGACGGCGTGTACGCGGCACACGCGAAGAAGAACGACCGCCTCACCTCGTGGTGGCGCGGCATCAGCCTGCGGGCCAAGGTCACGGGCGTCACCGTGGCCGTGCTGACCGGCGGACTGCTCGTCGCCGGGTTCGGTACGGCGGTGTTCCTGCGCAACGCCCAGATCGCCGAGCGCGACCAGTCGATCAGCCAGACGGTGACGCTCGATCAGGCCAGCAGTCTGCTCAACGTCGCGGTCGTCGACGGGGTCGCCAAATTCGAGCCCGCCGACTATCCGCCGCTGACATCCTTCTACATCGCCGTCTACGGGCCCGACGGCACGAGGCTGGCCACCGGAGGCCCGCCGTCCGACAATCCGCCGGTGTTCCCGACCACGTTCGGTCTCGACAGCACCCTCATGCAGGGAACGACTCCGTTCGATCTCACCTCGGCCGACGGCAAGACGACCTTCCATGCCGCCGTCGACATCCTGCAGATCCCGGGAGCACGCGAGAACAACGTCCAGCTGCTCGCCCTGCCGTTGACGCCCGTGAATCAGACGGTGGCGAGCTTCGTCGGCATCTACACGATTCTGGCGCTCATGACGATCCTGGTGAGCGCCCTGCTCACCCGCTGGCTCGTCACGCTGGCGTTCCGGAGCCTCGGGCAGGTGGAGCAGACGGCGATGTCCATCGCGCGGGGCGACTTCGGCCAGCGCATGGGCGACATCGCTCCCGGCACCGAAGTCGGCAAGCTCAAGACGGCGATCAACGCCATGCTCGACCGCGTGGATCAGGCGCTCGGCCAGCGCGACGCCACCGTGCTGCAGATGCGACGCTTCATCGGCGACGCCAGTCATGAACTGCGCACACCCCTGGTGACCGTGCGCGGATACGCCGAGCTGTACCGGATGGGCGCCATCTCGGGCGACGAGCAGACGGCGCAATCGATGGAACGCATCGAGAAAGAGGCCATCCGCATGGGCGGCCTCGTCGAAGACCTGCTCGCCCTCGCCCGCCTCGACGAGCGCCGTGACATCGTCGTCGCTCCCGTAGACCTGCGCCCGATCGCCCGCGACGCGGTGCTGGATGCGCGCGCGACCTCGCCGGAACGGACCGTCTCGTTCATCGACGACGACCCACGCCCGGCGGTGCTGCGTCCGGCATCCGCGCCGCCGACGGCCAGCGCCCCGACGCGTCGACGGCCCCCGACCGCGGCGATCGGTGCACTGCTGCGACGCCGGCCGCGCGCCGACGGCGAGACGGTCACGGCACCTTCCCCCGCCCCTGCGATGCCCCTACCCTCCGAGCGGGAACCCATCGTCCTGGGCGACGAGAACCGCATCCGTCAGGTCGTCGCGAACCTGCTCGGCAACGCGCGCCGGTACACGCCGGCGGGCTCGCCCATCGAGCTCGCCGTGGGCGTCGACGAACCCGGTGGAATGGGATGGATCTCGGTCATCGATCACGGCGAAGGCATCGCTCCGCAGCTGCGGGAGAAGATCTTCCAGCGGTTCTGGCGCGCCGACACCTCGCGCACGCGTGAGACGGGCGGCTCCGGCCTGGGGCTGTCGATCGTGGCGTCGGTGGTCGACGCGCTGCACGGATCGATCGTGGTCAGCGAGACGCCCGGCGGCGGCGCCACTTTCCGCGTCGCGTTCCCGC
This sequence comes from Microbacterium sp. MRS-1, assembly GCF_000585455.1. Classification (NCBI taxonomy): domain Bacteria; kingdom Bacillati; phylum Actinomycetota; class Actinomycetes; order Micrococcales; family Microbacteriaceae; genus Microbacterium; species Microbacterium sp. MRS-1. The sequence goes on along the minus strand of NZ_JAUF01000018.1, from coordinate 147,879 downwards.
TCGCGCAGCGCCGCGACGCCGCGGAGCATCTCTTCATCGAGACGCAGCCCCTGCCTCGGCTGCACATCGACTCCTGAGGCACCGAGGCTGCGAGCTCCGCTCGAGGCTTCCTCCCCGGAGCCCCTCCGCGACCGCATTGTGCACACCCGCGCTCTGGGCCATCTCAGGCCTGCCCACCGCTGGCTAGCGTGAACCCACACCGACGAAAGGACGTCACCATGACCGCGTTCAGTGTGGACTCGGAAGCCGTACTCAGTGCCACCGGGGCGATTCGCGCCACCGCCGATCGCCTGCAGTCAGAGACCGCCGCGATGCTCGGCCAACTCACCCAGCTCCAGGGTGCGTGGACGGGCAGCGCGGCCGTTGCCTTCCAAGGGTTGGTCGATCGGTGGCGGGCCGCACAGACCGAGCTGGAGAGCGCGCTCGGAGACATCGGCACCGCGCTGGGGCACGCCGGCGCACAGTATGCGCAGACCGAGAGCGCCGCCGCGAGCATGTTCCGCTGAGCCCGCCCGACTGAGCACCGCTCCACGCAGAAAGGCCCCTCCGAAGAGGGGCCTTTCCGTTGAGATCCGGACTCAGAAGTCCATGCCACCCGTGGGGTCGCCCGCGGGAGCGGCGGCCTTCTCGGGCTTGTCGGCGACGACGACCTCGGTGGTGAGGAACAGACCCGCGATCGACGCGGCGTTCTGCAGCGCCGAGCGCGTCACCTTGGCCGGGTCGATGATGCCTGCGGCGAACATGTCGACGTACTCACCGGTCGCGGCGTTCAGGCCCTGGCCGACGGGAAGCTCCGACACCTTGTTGGCGACGACACCCGGCTCGAGGCCGGCGTTGAGGGCGATCTGCTTCAGGGGCGCCTCGATGGCGACCTTGACGATGTTCGCACCCGTCGCCTCGTCGCCCGTGAGCGCGAGCTTCTCGAACGCACGCTTGCCGGCCTGGATGAGGGCGACACCGCCACCGGGGACGATGCCCTCCTCGACGGCGGCCTTCGCGTTGCGAACGGCGTCCTCGATGCGGTGCTTGCGCTCCTTGAGCTCGACCTCGGTGGCCGCACCCGCCTTGATGACGGCGACGCCGCCGGCGAGCTTGGCGAGGCGCTCCTGCAGCTTCTCGCGGTCGTAGTCGCTGTCGGTGTTCTCGATCTCGCGCTTGATCTGGGTCACGCGACCCTCGATCTGCGCCGACTCGCCCGCACCCTCGACGATCGTGGTCTCGTCCTTGGTGACGATGACCTTGCGCGCCTTGCCGAGCAGGTCGGTGGTGGCGTTCTCGAGCTTGAGACCGACCTCCTCCGTGATGACCTGGCCGCCGGTGAGGATGGCGATGTCCTGGAGCTGCGCCTTGCGACGGTCACCGAAGCCGGGAGCCTTGACGGCGACCGACTTGAAGATGCCGCGGATCTTGTTGAGAACGAGGGTCGCGAGAGCCTCACCCTCGACGTCCTCGGCGATGATGACGAGCTCCTTGCCCTCCTGGATCACCTTGTCGACGATCGGCAGCAGGTCCTTGATGTTGGAGATCTTCTGGTTCGCGATGAGGATGTACGGGTCCTCGAAGACAGCCTCCTGGCGCTCCGGGTCCGTGACGAAGTAGGGGTTGATGTAGCCCTTGTCGAAGCGCATGCCCTCGGTGAGCTCGAGCTCGGTGCCGAACGTGTTCGACTCCTCGACCGTGACGACGCCCTCCTTGCCGACCTTGTCGATCGCCTCGGCGATCAGCGCGCCGATCTCGGGGTCGGCGGCGGAGATGGATGCCGTGGCGGCGATCTCCTCCTTGGTCTCGACCTCCTTCGCGGAGGCGAGCAGCTCGTCGGAGAGCGCCTTGACGGCCTTCTCGATGCCCTTCTTCAGGGAGATGGGGTCTGCGCCGGCCGCGACGTTGCGCAGCCCTTCGCGCACGAGAGCCTGGGCGAGGACGGTAGCCGTCGTGGTGCCGTCACCGGCGACGTCGTCCGTCTTCTTGGCGACCTCCTTGACGAGCTCCGCGCCGATCTTCTCGTACGGGTCGTCGAGCTCGATCTCCTTGGCGATCGAGACACCGTCGTTCGTGATCGTGGGGGCGCCCCACTTCTTCTCGAGCACGACGTTGCGACCGCGCGGGCCCAGGGTCACCTTGACGGCGTCGGCCAGGATGTTCAGGCCACGCTCGAGGCCACGGCGGGCCTCCTCGTCGAAAGCGATGATCTTTGCCATAAGTGTGTCGTCCCTCCCGGACGTGAGGATGAGTCTTTAGCACTCGCGATGATTGAGTGCTAACTCATTCTGGCACTCTGGCATGACGAGTGCAAGCCGCGCCGAGCGGGCGCGACGGGAGGGCCGAACGACGTCAGGCGACGACGCGGACCGACTCGGCCTGCGGGCCCTTCTGACCGGCGCCGACGGTGAACTCGACCGTCTGCCCCTCCTCCAGGACGCGGAATCCCGACATGTCGATGTTGGAGTAGTGGACGAACACGTCCTGGCCGTCGGTCACGGTGATGAAGCCGAAACCCTTCTCGGCGTTGAACCACTTGACGGTACCTTGGGCCATGCGAATCTCCTGATGCTGCGGTGGGACGTCGCAATGCTAACCAGCGTGAGAGCGGCGAAATCGCCGTTCCGGCAAGTGTTGACACAGGCGCATCGAACTGTTCACACGCGCGAAACACGCTCCCCGCTGATACCCGCAGGGCGGGGTGGTCAGCCGGCCGGAGTGGCCCCGGCATCCGTGCGATCGGCACCGATCACGACCACGAGGAGCTTGGCGCCGTCGCCGCTCGCGAGGCCCTTGTACGCATCGCTGAGTGTCACGACCGCCCCGCCGATCACCTGTGCGAGCCCCCGCGCCGCACCTTCTTCGGCGGGGTCGGAGTAGAAGACCGTCGTGGTCGGGAAGTCCTTGGAGCTGGCGTCGCCGGCCGTGACGCTGTCGGGCGACCAGCCGGCCCCGACGATGGTCTGCGCGAGGGAGCCGGCCAGACCCGACTGTGTCGTCGCGTTGAGAACGGTGACCGGGTACGACGTGTCGACGACCGGCTCGGCGGTCGAGATGGTCGTCGGCGTGGCGCTCGGGGTGGGAAAGAGGGTGACGCGCCCGGTGGCGATCAGCGTGCCGAAGATGCCCAGCGCGACCAGCACGACGATCGCGATGACCGACCACAGCACCACGATTCCTCCCCGCAGGCGCGGATTCTCGGCGCGATGCGCACCGATGCGTCCCCCCTCGAGGGCGAGATCATCGAAGCGGTCCTTCTGCGGGGGCTTACTCGGCACCCCAGAATGCTACCGGCCTGTTCCGGTGCGGACGGCGGGAACGGCCGCGCGTCCCGCACGCTCGCTTGCGCGCGCATCGCGGAGCCGACGGAGGCGGTGCACCAGCATGGCGTCGTGCGCCGCGGCATCCGGTTGGTCGATGATGCGAGCCAGCAGCTGGTAGTACCGGGCGGGCGCCAGGGCGAGCTCGGCACGGATGGCCTCCTCCTTGACGGCGTCGTGCACGGTCCACCGCGACTCGAAGTCGAGGAGGAGGCGATCACGCTCGGAGAGGGGCACCTGCTCACGTTAACCACGCGCAGCGCGCTCGCCGGGACGCCACTCCAGCCATCGCCCGAGTGGGTCGGCGTGGGCGAGGACGACGCCGTCGCGCGCGAGTGCGAAGCCCTCAGCGGGAGCGTTCGATGCGATCCGCCCGCCGCGCCATCCCTCGTGCAGCGAGGGCGCGTCGAGGGTGATCCATCGCCCCGCGGCGGACGCCTGCTCGATCAGCGCGTGGCGCGCGTGCCAGCCGAGGTGCGCCAGCACGCCGGGGGTCTGAACGACCAGCGTCGCCTCGGGCGGCGCCGCCGCGACGGCGTGAGCGAGCTGGTCGACGCCGTCACCCGCGAACATGAGGGGCGGCTCCGCCGCCGCGATGCGCAGGGCGGAACGCACCCGATCCGCGCGTCCGGTCTCGCCCGGCCAGACGAGAGCCGCCAACCACGCCTCGGTGGCGGGGTCGGCCGCATCCAGTGGCGCGAGATCGATGCCCGCTCGCCAGACGATCTCCGGATGCCGCAACGGGGGCACGTGCTGACCGCGCAGCTCGCTCTCGAGCACGACGGCCGACACCCCGTCGAGCGGATCGTGCGCGATCTCGCCCGCGACGCCGCGATAGCGGTAGGAGTATCGGTCGGGGTAGAGACACAGTCCCGCACTCGCGCCGACCTCCAGCAGCGCGATCGGCCCGTCGATGCCGGCCAACGCGGGCAGCAGAGCGGCGCACCGCAGGGGTTCGTTCGTCTGCAGAGACCGCGCCGCGCACTCCGTGATCAGTCTGTCGCTGTGGGCGAGCATCCACTCCCGCCACTCGGGGTACCCACTCTCGCCGGATCCGAGCATCCGCGCGACGGCGAAGACGAGGGGCGGCTGACGATGCGAAGGCGAGATCCTTTCCAGCACCTCCTGCACCGCGGCATCCGCGGCGACTCCGGCGGCCCACTCGCCGTACAGCGCGGAACGTCCGGGAGCCTCGTCGCGGGCGAACCGGGCGTAACGCGCCGACACCGATTCTGGGAGGGAACTCATGGGTGACATTCTCGCGGGCCGAGCCGACCGCGGCCCGCGTCGGGTTGAATGGTGGGTGGAGTAAGGAGCCAGACATGACCTACCGCGTGACCAAGACCGACGACGAGTGGCGTTCGGAGCTGACCCCCGAGCAGTACGCCGTCCTCCGTCAGGCAGGGACGGAGCGCGCATGGACCGGCGAGCTCCTCGACGAGAGCCGCGCGGGTCTCTACACGTGCGCCGCGTGTGGCGCGGAGCTGTTCCAGAGTGGAACGAAGTTCGACTCGCATTGCGGGTGGCCGAGCTTCTACGAGTCGGTGCGCCCCGAGGCCGTCGAGCTCATCGAAGATCGCAGCCACGGGATGGTCCGCACCGAGGTGCGGTGCGCGAACTGCGGCTCGCATCTCGGACACGTCTTCCCCGACGGGTTCGGCACCCCCACGGGCGACCGGTACTGCATGAACTCGCTGTCGCTGTCGTTCACCCCGGCGCCGGAGGCGGATGCGTCGTGATCGAGACGGTCACGGACTACCCGGCCCTGGCGGCGGTGCGAAACCGTCGCTCATGGTCGAAGGTGACGGATGCCGCGCCCACCCGCGCCGAGCTTCTCACCCTGATCGCGGCGGCGGGGCGGGTCGCCGACCACTCGTCCCTGCGACCGTGGCGCGTCATCGAGCTGCGTGGCGAGGACCGGGCGACGCTCGGGGCGGCGATCGCGAAGGTCGAGGGCGACGACAAGCCGTCGACGAAGCCGTTGCGCGCGCCACTGCTGCTCGCCGTGGTCGCCAGCTACCGCAAGAGCGAGAAGGTTCCCCGCTGGGAGCAGGAGGCGGTCGCCTCGGGTGTCGCCCACACGCTCAGCCTTCTGCTGGATGAGGCGGGATGGGGTGTCATCTGGCGCACCGGTCATTACACGCGGGCGAAGGCGGTGGCCAAGGCGCACGGACTCGCGAAGGACGAGGAGCTGCTCGGCTGGCTGTACGTCGGCGGCAAGCCCACCGGTGCGCGACCCGGTCGCCGCAAGAGCGTCGATCCCCGTGCGCATCTCAGTCGAATGCCGGCCCCCGCCAAGGGCGCCGACAAGGACGGCGGGGCGACGAAGACCGGCGCGAAGAAAGACAAGAAGAAGAGCTGACGCTCCCGTCGTCCGCTCAGGTTCGTCGTCGCCGCCAGGGCGCGAGAGCGACGACGACCGAGCTCGCCGCGACAGCGACCATCAACAGTTCGGTTCCCCAGCCGGGACCGGCATCCGCGGGCCAGAACGCATCCAGCGTGAACGCGGTGGCGAGCTGGCCGACCACGACGCCGAGGCCGAGCAGCAACACCCCGGTGTGCGCGACGAGCGCCGCCGACAGGAAGATGTAGATCACGCCGACCACGCCGCCGAGGTAGAGCCACGCCTCGGTCGGCAGCGCCGGCGGCACACCGACGAACGCGACGTGGACGACGGCGGCGACGGCGAGCACCACCGTTCCCCCCAGAAAATTGACGAGGGTCGCGGTCAACGGCGTCCCGACGCGCTGGCGCAGCCGCCCGTTTGTCGCCTGCTGCCACGCGATGCCGACGCCCGCCAGAAAGGGCAGCACCAGCATCCACACCGGCACGCGCTCCACCACGCCGCCCTGCAACGAGATACCGACGGCGATGAGGGCCAGCGCGCCGCCCGCGACACGCGGCATGGTGACCGCGACGACGCCGGCCGGGCCGTACCCGATGCGGTCGAGCACCAGGCCGTTCAGTGTCTGCCCGGCCACAACCCCGACGGTGAACAGGGATACGCCGATCACAGCGACGGCGAGGCCCTGGGTCGCGACGGTGAGCGCTCCGGCCAGCCCGCCTCCCAGCATCCACCACGGGATCGTGCGTGCGCGGACGCCGCTGACCAGCGCGCCGAAGCCTCGGCGGCCCGCCGGCAGCAGCGCCGACAACACGGCCAGCACGAGCAGTCCCGACCCGAAGGAAATGACCGCCGCGACGAATCCGTCGCCGATGCGCAGACCGAGTTGCCCGTTGATGCGGGCTTGGAGCGCCGTCAGCACCCCCACCAGCACGGCACCGCCAAGAGCCACACCGGCGGGAAGCCGGGGCGTCGCCGGTGCGGTCACGACTCCTCAGCCTAGCCGTGCGCGTGGGAGAGGAGCCGATCGGTCAGTCGTAGCCCAGAATGCAGATCGCTTCGGTGACGGTGTCGGGTTCGGTACGCGGCTCGTGCTCGTCCACGGAACTCAATCTAGAGGTGCGGGCCGGCGGATGCCGAGCGCATCGCCGTGGATAACGCGCTGGAGACGCGATGGACACAGCGGACTCGCTACGATCACCGCATGGCCTTTCGCGACCTCCCCGCCCCCGAGCGCCGACTCGTCATCTGGCAGTTCGTCGGCGTCGGCACTCTGATGATCGGCGTGGGCGTTCTCGTCTGGGCAGCCGTCGCCTACTATCAGTCGGTCAGCCTCGGCTGAACGGAGGTCGCGACGGCGGGCATTGCATGAAAGCGGTGCCGGCTACAGGACTTGAACCTGCAACCCCCGTATTACAAGTACGGTGCGCTACCAATTGCGCCAAGCCGGCGAGGCGATTGCCAGTCTATCCGGGCCGGGGCCCGACTTACGGCGCGGCCGTCGGCTTCACGGTGGGCGTGGGCGTCGCGGTCTGCGACTTGTAGTACGCCCCGCTCGCGCTCGTGAGCACGAACTGCGAGAACTCCGCGGCATCCGTCATGTCGCCCACGTACTGCTGGCCGTTCACGACGACCATCGGCGTCCCCGTCAGGGTGAGCCCGTTCGTCCCGGGGATGCCGCTGATCGCGCGCTCGGTGGCACCCTTCACCCACGACGAGTACGACTCGGTCTCGATGCAGTCGCGAAGGCGCTTCGGATCGTCAGAGCCGTTCGCCTGGGCGATGTCGGCGAGTTCCTTGTCGGAGAAGCCGTCGGAGTCGACAGCCGGCTGACGGGTGAGGAGGTCGTTGTTGAAGCTGAAGAACTTCGACGGATCGAGAGTCGCGACACAAGCGGCTGCGCTCGCCGCGCGCAACGAGTACTTCGTTCCGTTCGACTTGGCGGTGAGCATCGAGACCGGGTGGTAGGTCAGGGTTGCCGCCCCGTCCGACACCCACGACGCCAGCTGCTTCGCGTTGGCGAGCTGCCACTGTCGCGCCGCCGGCGAGAGGTAATCGACGTAGACGTGGATGTCGACGACGGATGCCGAGGTGGACGGCGAGGGTGTCGCCTGCGGCTCGGCCGCAGCCGTGGGCGCCGAGCTCGCACCGTCGATCGGCGTTCCCGGCGAGACCGAAGACACCGACGTCACCCGGAAGCCGTCGGCGGTGGCGTCGGCCGGCTGCAGCTGCGGCCGGTCGCTGTTGGAGCGCACCGCCCACGACACCGCGACCGCGACCGCGACGACGGCGGCAGCGGCGACGACGGCGAGCGCCGAGCGGCGCAGCACGCGTGCCCGCGACTGCTTCGCGTGGACGAGCTGCGCCTTCTCGCGCACCGCATCGCGGCGGCCAGCAGGCGTGGGCTCGTTCGGGGCGTCGTCGTGGGACATGGGACCTTCTGTGGGAGGCAGCTCGAGGGCACATCGCGGTGCATCCCGGTCGTCACGATCCGGATCGGGTCCAGCGTCGCGGACGGAGCAAGGCGATGTGTCGATGCTAGCCAGCGAGCCTGTGAAATGCCCAGACGAGGCCTCTTCCTCGCAGAGGAGAACGTGCGATACTGAGAACGCGTCCATCGCAGGACGTGCGGGCCAAGCCCCCGCTCATTCCATCACTACGGATCGTCCGGCACGTACCTGCCGGTGAAGGAGAAGAAAACATGGCGTCCGTCACCTTTGACAACGCAACCCGTCTGTACCCGGGAGGCACCCGCCCGGCCGTCGACAAGCTCAACCTCGAGGTCGGTGACGGCGAGTTCCTCGTCCTCGTCGGACCGTCCGGTTGTGGAAAGTCGACGTCGCTGCGCATGCTGGCCGGCCTCGAAGAGGTCAACTCCGGCCGCATCCTGATCGGCGATCGCGATGTCACCGACATCCCGCCGAAGGACCGCGACATCGCGATGGTGTTCCAGAACTACGCGCTGTACCCGCACATGACGGTCGCCGAGAACATGGGCTTCGCGCTCAAGATCGCCGGCGTCGGCAAGGAAGAGCGCGCGCAGCGCGTGCTCGAGGCCGCGAAGCTCCTCGACCTCGAGGATTACCTGACCCGCAAGCCGAAGGCCCTCTCCGGTGGTCAGCGTCAGCGCGTCGCGATGGGCCGCGCGATCGTGCGCAAACCCCAGGTGTTCCTCATGGACGAGCCCCTGTCGAACCTCGACGCGAAGCTGCGCGTGCAGACGCGCACCCAGATCGCGTCGCTGCAGCGCAACCTCGGCGTCACCACGGTGTACGTGACCCACGACCAGACCGAGGCTCTGACCATGGGCGACCGCATCGCGGTTCTCAAGGACGGTCTGCTGCAGCAGGTCGGCACGCCGCGTGACCTGTACGAGAAGCCGAACAACGTCTTCGTCGCCGGCTTCATCGGCTCGCCCGCCATGAACCTGTTCCAGGTCGACCTGGCGAGCGCCGGCGGCATCCAGTTCGGCACCGCCGTCGTCGACGCCGACATCGACCGTCCCACCAGCGCGACGCAGGTCACCGCCGGCATCCGCCCCGAGGACATCATCGTGAACCCGGCCGACGGCCAGGGTCTCTCGGTGAGGGTCGACCTCGTCGAGGAGCTCGGCGCGGACGGTTACCTCTACGGCCACACCGAGATCGCCGGCAAGCGCACCGACATCGTCGCGCGTGTCGACGGCCGCAACCACCCGAACGCGGGCGAGACCGTCGTGCTCGCCCCCGTGCCGCACCACGTGCACGCGTTCGACATCGAGTCGGGCGAGCGTCTCACCAAGAAGGCGATCGCCTCGGCCTGATCCGACCAGACGCGGCGCGGGGGCCCGGTTCCACGGACCGGACCCCCGCGCCGCGGCGTATCCCCCACGAAAGCGAAGACCCGCGTGGCCCACTCCCTCACGATCACCGCGAGCAGTGTCGACGCAGGCCTGCTGGCGCTGCCCTGGTCCACACCCCTCGACGAGTGGGGCAAGGACACCATCGTCTCCCTGCCCAAGGGCCTGTCGCGCCACCTCGTCCGCTTCGCGGATCTGTCCGGCCGCGTGGTCGCCGTCAAAGAGACGACCGGCGAGATGGCCCGCCGCGAGTACGACATGCTCGGCTCCCTCGGCCGCCTCGACGTTCCGTGCGTGGAACGGGTCGCGGTCATCGACGGTCGCCGCACGCCGAAGGGCGACCCCCTGCCGGCCGCGCTCGTGACGGCGCATCTGAAGTTCTCGCTCCCCTACCGCGCCCTGTTCACACAGGTGCTGCGACCCGACACCGCCGGCCGGCTCGTCGACGCCCTCGCCGCGCTGCTCGTGCGCCTGCACACCGTCGGCTTCTTCTGGGGTGACGTGTCACTGTCGAACACGCTCTTCCGACGGGATGCCGGGGCGTTCGCGGCCTACCTCGTCGACGCCGAGACCGGCGAGCTGCACGAGAGCGGCCTGACGCGCGGTCAGCGCGAGCACGACCTCGACGTCGCGCGCACTAACATCGCCGGCGAGATCATGGACCTCGAAGCCGGCGGCCGCCTCGATGGCGGCGTGGATGCCGTCGCGATCGCCGACGGCATCATGTCGTCGTACCACTCGCTCTGGGCGGCGCTGACCGACAAGGAGACCTTCGCCGCCGGTGAGGCCTGGCACATCACCGAGCGGGTCAAACGCCTGAACGATCTCGGCTTCGACATCGGCGAGATGTCGATCCGCACCACGCCGGACGGCACCACGGTGTCGATTCAGCCCAAGGTCGTCGACGCCGGCCACCACCAGCGGCGCCTTCTGCGTCTGACGGGACTGGACGTCGAGGAGAACCAGGCCCGGCGCCTGCTCAACGACATGGACGCGTTCCGTGCCCGCGTCTCACGACTCGGCTCCGACGAGGAGATGGTGGCGCACGAGTGGCTCACCCGCGTGTTCGAACCGGTCGTGAAGGCGATCCCCTGGGATCTGCGCGCCAAACTCGAACCCGCCGAGGTGTTCCACCAGGTCCTCGAACACCGCTGGTACATGTCGCAAGCGCGAGGGCAGTCGGTGCCGATCGCCGAGGTCGTCTCGTCCTACATCGACGACGTGCTGCGTCACCGCCGGGACGAGGCCACGGTGATGGGTCCCCCCACCGAGACGATGGCGATTCCGGTGATCACCTCGGCGAACTCGACGATCGACGACGACGACGAAGACGAGGACGTCGACTGGCGCGACCTGGTCTGAACCCGGCGAGAGAGCGCGTCAGTACCCGACGGTGAAGCGCTGGCGCGAGTGCTGCGGGTTCTCGATCTCGTCGAGCACCGCCACCGCGAGATCGGCGCCGGAGATGTAGGACTGCCCCTCGGCATCCGTGACGATGACATCGCCACCGACCCGGTAGGTGCCCGTCCGCTCGCCCGGGTTGAAGCCGCCGAAGCCGCCGGCGGGATGGACGAAGAACCAGTCGCGACCGGTCTGTTCGGCCTGAAGGTCCTCCAGAACACCGATCATCTCCAGCGCCTCGGCCTTGAAGGCGTCGGGGAAGTCGACGTCGACGACGCGAGGGCCCTCGGGAGCGACGAGGCTCCCGCCGGCGCCGCCGATGACGCCCAGCCGCACGCTCTCGGGCAGCACGGTGTTCAGCGCCTCCAGGTTGGGCCGGACGAGGCCCTCCATCGCACCGCGCGGCGCGACGGCGCTGATGACCACGTCCGCGCCCTCCAGCTGCGTCACCAGCCCGGGGATGTCCAGCAGCGTCCCCTCGACGTAGGTCGCACCGGGCACGCGGTCTGCGGCCACCGACCGTGACACCGACAGCACGGTGTGCCCGCGGTCCACAGCCTCGGAGACGATGTGGCGACCGGCGAAGCCGGTGCCTCCCAGAACGGCGATGATGGCCATCTCAGTGCTTCCTTTCGGATGGGCGTGCAGGTGGAGCGGGCGTCACTCGGACGCGGCGCGGATGGTGGAGACCTGGTAGAGCGCGACGGATGCCGCGATGCCGGCGTTGAGCGACTCTGCGGCGGAGGAGATCGGGATCGACACGATCTGGTCGCACGTCTCGGTGACCAGCCGTGACAGCCCCTTGCCCTCCGAGCCGACGACGATGACGACGGGCCGATCTGCCAGTTCGAGCTGGGGCAGCGCGACGTCGCCGCCGCCATCGAGACCGAGCACGAACACGCCCTGCTTCTTGAACTCTTTGAGCGTCGTGGTCAGATTCGGTGCCATCGCGACCGGAACCCGGGCCGCGGCGCCGGCGCTCGTCTTCCACGCGGCCGAGTTGACGCCGGCCGAACGGCGCTGGGGAATGATGAGTCCCTGACCGCCGAAGGCGGCGGTGGAGCGGATGATCGCGCCGAGGTTGCGCGGATCGGTGATGCCGTCCAACGCGACCATCAGCGGCGTCTGCCCCTTTCCGATGATCTCCTCCAGCAGGTCCTGGGGGTGCGCGTACTCGTACGGCGGCACCTTGAGCGCGACACCCTGGTGCACGCCGTCGAAGCCGGCCATACGGTCGAGCTCGGGGCGGGTGACCTCCATCACGGGGATACCGCGCTGGGTCACGATCGACAGCATCTCCTTGACGCGATCGTCCATCTCGACGCGCTGGGCGATGTAGAACGCCGTCGCCGGGATGCGTGCACGCAGAGCTTCGAGCACGGAGTTGCGCCCGGTCACGTTCTCGGTGTCGTCGCCGGCCTTGGCCTTCGGCGCGCGGGACGGCGCCGGCTTCTGACCGGGGCGCCCCTTGCCGCCGGCGGCGGCGTAGCGCTCCATGGCGGCCTTGCGCTTGCCGGCGACGTGCCAGCTGCGGTCCTCGGCCTTGGGAGTCGGCCCCTTGCCCTCGAGCGCCTTGCGTCCGTTGCCGCCCGTGCCCTTGAGTGGGCCCTTCTTCTTGCCCTTGCCCGCGGAGGGGTTGCCCGGCTTAGCCATCATTCAGACTCCAATGGGTCCCGTCGGGACCGTCCTCGAGGACGACGCCGGCCGCCGCGATCGCGTCGCGAAGACGGTCGGCGGCCGCCCAGTCCTTGTTCGCGCGCGCCTGCGCACGCTGGGTGATCATTACTTGCAGCAGCGCGTCCAGGGCGCGCGCCTCGGCAGCACCTGCTTCGGGTCGCCATTTCGGGTCGGCCGGATTCATACCGAGAACGCCGGTCATGCGGCCCACTTCGACGAAAGCGCGGGCCGCGGCATCCCGATCACCCGCATCCAACGCCGCGTTTCCGGCGCGCACGGTCTCGTGGACGACCGCGAGCGCCTGCGGAACGCCGAGGTCATCGTCCATCGCGGCAGCGAACGCCTCGGGGATATCGGCGGCCACCAGCGGCACCGCAGTGCCGAGCACCCGCGCGGCCCGCTGCTGGAACGTTCGGATGCGCTCGAGGGCCGCCTCGGCCTCGTCGAAGGATGCCGCGGTGAGATCGAGCGTGGACCGGTAGTGCGCCGCGCCGAGGGCGTAGCGCACGACGAGCGGGTCGCGGTCGGCCAGCACGTCCAGCGCGAGCAGATGATTGCCGAGCGACTTCGACATCTTCTGGTCGCCGACCGTGACCAGGCCGTTGTGCACCCAGTAGCGCGCGAACGCGTCACCCGCCGCACGCGACTGCGCCAACTCGTTCTCGTGGTGCGGGAAGCGCAGGTCGATGCCGCCGCCGTGAATGTCGAAGGAGTCGCCGAGGTAGCGGCGGCTCATGGCGGAGCACTCGATGTGCCAGCCGGGTCTGCCCGGCCCCCAGGGGCTCTCCCACACGGCATCCGCCGGCTCATCGCTCTTCGCGCTCTTCCAGAGGGCGAAATCCCGCGGGTCGCGCTTACCGCGCGGGTCCGCATCGGTCGCCGGCTCCATCGCGTCGATGCTCTGATGGGTCAACTCTCCGTAGGCGGACCACGAACGCACCTCGAAGTAGACGTCACCGGCCGCGGCGTAGGCATGACCGCGTTCGATGAGGGTGGCGATCAGCTCCTGCATCTGCGGGATCGATCCGGTGGCGCGCGGCTCGTAGGTCGGCGCGAGGATGCCGATCGCGGCATACGCGTACGCGAACTCGCGCTCCACGCGATACGCCAGCGCCCACCAGGGCTCATCAGCGGTGGCGTTCTGCAGGACTTTGTCGTCGATGTCGGTGACGTTGCGCACGAACGTCACGCGTCCGAAGCGGCGGGTGAGCCAGCGACGCAGCAGGTCGAACGCGAGCGCCGCACGCAGATGATGGATGCCGGGACCCGACTGCACCGTCGGACCGCACACGTACATCGTGACGTTCGCCGGATCCTGCGGCGCGAAGTCGCGCAACGCCTGCACCTGGGTGTCGTAGAGCCGGACCGTCACCGCTCCAGCCTACCCGCGCGCGCGAGACGCGACAGCGGCGCGGGCGTGGGGGCTCACACAGAGTAGACGAGCGCGACGGCGAAGGCGGCGACGCCGTCGCCCGTTCCCGTATAGCCGAGCCCATCGGTCGTGGTCGCCGATACGGCGACGGGCGCACCGAGCGCCGCAGACAGGGCATGTTCGGCTTCCGCGCGGCGCGCGGCAAAGCGCGGGCGGCGCGCCTGCACCTGCACCGAGACGTTGCCGATCGAGAAGCCGGCGGCCTCGACCAGCTCCCGCGTGCGGGCCATGAACGCCTCGGCGTGGGCGCCGGCGTACTGCGGTTGATCGGTTCCGAAATGGGTGCCGATGTCGCCGAGTCCCGCGGCGGCGAGCACGGCGTCCACGATGGCGTGCGCGACGGCATCCCCGTCCGAATGACCGTGCAGCGAGGGTTCACCGGGCCAGTGCAGTCCGGCCAGCCAGAGATCGCCGCTACCGCCGACGGCATGCACGTCGGTGCCGACGCCGACGCGCGGCACCGGCGCGCTGCGCCTCACCGGCGCGACAGCCAGGAGGGCTCGCGCGCGGTCGAGATCGCCCGGAGTGGTGATCTTGAAGCTCCGCTCATCGCCGGGCACCGTCCACACCGGTGTTCCCATGCTCTGCACGAGTGCGGCGTCGTCGGTGTGCTCGGCGGATGCCGCGGCATACGCCGCGTCGAGAATCGTGCGGCGGAATCCCTGCGGGGTCTGCGCGGCCGCCAGTTCGGAACGATCGATCGGCTCGCGCACGCGATCGCCGGACACCCGTTTGACGGTGTCGACCACAGGAAGCACCGGAAGCACCGCATCTTTGCCGTCTGTGAGCGCGTCGATGACGCGCGCGAAGACCTCGGGCGGAGTCAGAGCCCGCGCGGCGTCATGGACCAGCACGCGCTCGACGTCGGGCCACACGGCCCGCAGTCCGGCAGCCACCGACTCCTGCCGGCTGAGCCCGCCGGCGACGACCGTGACCAGGTCGTGCCGTTCGCCGGCGACGGCGCGCGCCTCGGTCAGGGCATCACCGACGCGGTCTGAGGGAGCGACGATCACAACCTGCGCGGCCGGGGCGGCGAACACACCCTCCAGCGCGTGGCGCAGAACCGTGTGGGTGTCGAGACCCACGAACGCCTTCGGAACACCCGCGCCCAACCGCTGACCGGATCCAGCCGCGACGACGATTACGGCGGTGTGGGGCACGGGAACCAACGGGTCGCTCATGTACCCGACACTACCGACGTGGCGCGCCGTCTTCCGGCGGATGCCGGGATCAGCTCGCGAGAACCTCGTCGAGGACCCCCGAGGCGTGATCCTCATCGGCCTTCAGCGCCAGAGCGATCTCGGACACGAGGATCTGGCGCGCCTTGGCAAGCATGCGCTTCTCACCGGCGGACAGGCCGCGGTCCTGGTCACGACGCCACAGGTCGCGAACGACCTCGCTCACCTTGATGACATCGCCGGAGGCGAGCTTCTCGAGGTTGGCCTTGTAACGGCGCGACCAGTTGGTGGGCTCTTCGGTGAACGGTGCGCGCAGCACGTCGAACACTTTCTCGAGACCGTCCTTGCCGATCACGTCACGAACACCGACCAGGTCGACGTTGTCAGCAGGGACCTCGATGATGAGGTCTCCCTGCGTGACGTTCAGCTTCAAGTACTTCTTGGTCTCGCCCTTGATGATCCGGTCCTTGACCTCGATGATCGTCGCGGCCCCGTGGTGCGGATAGACGACCGTCTCGCCAACCTCAAAAAGCATGCAGTTATGTCCTTTCGGCAAAGTCCAGAATACCACAGGCGACATACGCTAAGGTTCGCCGGCTGAGCATCCGCGGCGGGGGCGCCGGGGTGGCGCCGCGTCGCGGCATAGAATGAGCACACACCGACTCGTCCAGGAGGATCCGTGAACACGCGCCGTCTCGCGTCCGTCGCCCTCGCCGCCGCTGTGGTCCTCTCCACCGCCGGCTGCAGCATGATCTCACCGCAGGCCACGACCATCAGCTACTCGGCCGCTGAGGGCGTCAACATCACGCACTCGGCACCCCTGAAGGTGCGCAACGCGCTCTTCGTCGCCAACGAGAAGGGCACCGAAGCCAACTTCCTCGCCGCGATCGTCAACGACACCGACACCGACAAGACGCTGCTGGTGGGCATCGAGGGCACGACGCAGCGGGTGCCGGTCGCCGCGCACTCGACCGTCAGCCTCGGCTTCGACGGCGCAGAGCCGCTGCTGTTCACCGGCCTGTCGGCCAAGCCCGGCACCGACGTGCGCACCACGTTCCAGTCCGGCACCGGCGAGGCCGTGGAAGACCGCGTTCCGGTCTTGGACGGCACCCTGTCGTACCTGAAGGACTTCGTTCCCGCGAACTGATCGTGCTCACGGATATCGGCGGCGTCCCTCCTCACGAGGGGCGCCGCCGATCTTCGTGTCGCGGGGAAGGGCGCGTCAGGCTTCGAAGCGGTAGCCGAGCCCGCGCACGGTCAGGAGCATGACCGGCTCGCTCGGATTGCGTTCGATCCGTGACCGGATGCGCTTGATGTGCACGTCGAGCGTCTTGGTGTCGCCGAAGTAATCGCTCCCCCAGACCCGGTCGATCAACTGGCCGCGCGTCAGCACGCGCCCCGCGTTGCGCATGAGCACCTCGAGCAGCTCGAACTCCTTCAGCGGCATCGGGATGGTCTCACCGTCGACGGCGACGGTGTGCCGATCGATGTCCAGCACGACCCTTCCGCCGTCGACGACGCTGTCGTCCAGCCCCAGCTCGGGGCCTTCGCTGCGTCGCAGCACCGCCCGCATCCGCGCGAGCAGCTCGCGCGATGAGTAGGGCTTCGTCACGTAGTCGTCGGCGCCCAGCTCGAGACCGACGACGATATCGACCTCGGAGTCCTTCGCTGTCAGCATGATGATGGGCACTTTGGAGGTCGAGCGCACCACACGGCACACCTCGGTTCCCGGCATCCCCGGGAGCATGAGGTCGAGCAGGATGATGTCGGCGCCGCGCGAGGCGAACGCATCGAGGGCCGCGGGGCCGTCCTCGGCGATCTCGACCTCGAATCCCTCACGGCGCAGCAGATAGGCGAGCGGATCGGCCAGATCGGGCTCATCCTCGACGATCAGGACGCGGGTCATCGCTTCTTCTCTCCTTTCGCCCGCGCACCATCGCGGGCGGCCTTCTTCTTCTTGCGTTTCTTGGGAGCGGGAAGGTCGTCGGGCGCAGGGACGGCGGGCAGTCGCACGGTGAAGGTCGAGCCCCGCCCCGGACGCGACCAGACCTCGACCTCTCCCCCGTGCCGCTGCACCGCGTGCTTGACGATCGACAGCCCCAGCCCCGTGCCGCCGGTGCGGCGCGAGCGCGCCTGGTCGGCACGATAGAACCGCTCGAACACGCGTTCCTGCTCGTCCTCCGGAATGCCGATCCCCCGGTCGGTGACCGCGATCTCGACGACCCCGCCGTCCCGTTTCACGCCGACGCCGACCTGGCCGCCCTGAGGTGAGTACGCGATCGCGTTGGCCACCAGGTTGGCGACGGCCTCGGTGAGCACCTGCACGTCACCGCGCACGTACGCGTGCCTCTCGCCCCCGCGGGCGACGGTGATGGCGGCCGAGTCTGCGGCGACCGACTGGGACTCGATGGCGGCGGCGACGACCTCGTCGACGGACACGTCGCGCAGTTCCGTCAGATCGTCGGCCGACTGCAGCCGCGACAGGTTCATGATGCGCGACGTGAGCTGGCTGAGCCGCGCCGCCTCGGCGCTGAGGCGACTGGCGAAATGACGCACCTGATCGGGATCGTCGGCGGCCGACTCGACCGCCTCCGCGAGCAGGCTCACCGCGCCCACCGGCGTCTTCAGCTCATGACTGGTGTTGGCGACGAAGTCACGACGCATCTCCTCGACGCGCTCCCGCTCCGTGATGTCACGGATGACGATGAGGATCAGCCGCGGCGTGATCACGCTCGCCCGAGCCGAGACCAGTCGCGGCTCGACGCCGCGCTTGAGGCGCATCGTCTGCGTCTCCGGCGCCTCGGTGCGGCGGACGGTCCGGGCGAGGGCGCGCAGCTCATCGCCGGGAAGCGCGTAGTCCTCGTGCATGCCGAACAGCTCCGCGGGCGCCGAGACGGCGACGATCTGCAGCGACGTGTCGACGACGACCGCGACGTCGTCCATCCCCTGGAGCACCGCCGCCGTCCCGTCGGGCAGGGCGGTGGATGCCGCGACACGCGCGCGGTCACGCGCCCGCAGCGCGATGAGCACGAGCGTGGCCACTCCGCTGCCGAGGACGAGGCCGAGGATCAGCGCGATCGCCGACTGCAGGGACTCCATGGCTCCCAGCGTAGGGTGGTTGGACACCGCAGATTCACGATACGGATCAACGCCGGAAACCGCGTCGGCAACGTTCATCGCTGCGGCACCGATCGTTAACCTTGGCCCGCGATGATCACCGGGTCAGGAGGCGGCACCGTGCCTGCCTGCCGGAAGAGAGGCCCTCTCATGCGCGAAGTGTTCCACCAGTCGCTCGAGGACGTGCAGTCGCGTCTCGTCGAGATCGCCGAGCTGGTCACGGAGGCGATCGACAAGGCCACCCGCGCCTTCGGTACCAGCGACGTCGCCTTTGCCGAAGAGGTCATCGAAGCCGACCAGACGATCGACGACAAGGCGGTTGCGCTCGACGAGCTGGCGATCCAGATCCTCGCTCGTCAGCAACCGGTCGCCCGCGATCTGCGCATCGTCGTCGCGGCCCTGCGCGTCAGCGCCTCCTTGGAGCGCATGGGCGACATCGCCGAGCACATCGCTCAGCTCACCCGCATGCGCTTCCCCGAGCGCGCCATCCCGAAGGGCCTGAAGGGGACCTTCACCAAGATGGGTGAACTCGACGTCGAGGTCGCGAAGACCCTCACCGAGCTGCTGCGCACCGAAGACCTCAGCTACCTCGAAACGCTGCGCACACTCGACGACAAGGTCGATGACCACCACCTCGCCGTCTTCGAGAAGGTGCTGAGCGAGAACTGGCAGGGCGAGGCCGGAGCCACCGTCGATGCGACGCTGGCCAGCCGCTACCTCGAGCGCTTCGCCGACCACGCCGTCTCGGTGGCCAAGAAGGTGGCCTACCTCGCTACCGGCGACTGGACGCCCGACACCGACACGATCGCCGTCATCATCGCCGAGGGCGAATCGGTCGACGGCGTCGAGTGAGACGTCGCCTCCGCTGTGGCGGAGGCGGAAACCGAAGAGGGGGATGCCGGTCGGCATCCCCCTCTCGCGTTCGTACGGCCGCTGAGCCTCAGCCCTTGCCCTGGCTCGCGACAGCCGCGGCGCCGGCAGCGGCGGCCTCGGGATCGAGGTAGGCGCCCGGCTCGAGCGGCATGAGGTCTTCACCGAGGCGGTAGACGAGCGGGATGCCGGTCGGGATGTTCAGCTCGGCGATGTCGGCGTCGCTGATGCCGTCGAGGTGCTTGACCAGGCCGCGCAGCGAGTTGCCGTGCGCGGTCACCAGAACGGTCTTGCCCGCCTTCAGGTCCGGAACGATCTCGTTCTCCCAGTACGGCAGGAGGCGGTCGATCACGATCTTCAGCGACTCGGTGCGCGGGACGTCGCCGTCGATGCCGGCGTAGCGCGGGTCGTTCACCTGGCTGTAGGGCGAGTCGTCGGGAAGGGCGGGCGGCGGCACATCGAACGAGCGGCGCCACAGCATGAACTGCTCCTCACCGAACTGCTCGAGCGTCTCTGCCTTGTCCTTGCCCTGGAGGTCGCCGTAGTGACGCTCGTTGAGGCGCCACGACCGCTTCACGGGGATCCACAGACGGTCGGCCGCGTCCAGCGCGATGTTGGCCGTCTGGATCGCCCGACTGAGCAGCGACGTGTGCAGCACATCGGGCAGGATGCCGGAATCCTTCAGAAGTTCACCGCCGCGCGCGGCCTCGCCGCGCCCCTGCTCGGTGAGGCGGACGTCCACCCATCCGGTGAACTGGTTGGTCTTGTTCCACTCGCTCTGCCCGTGGCGGAGGAGGATCAGCGTGTACGGCGCGGTCATGCTCGTCATCCTACCGGCGCGCGCGCTGGCATCATGGGGGGATGCCGCCGGAGAAAGCCCCCGCTCGTGGGGTCGTCGGTCAGATCACGCGCGGCACGACGAACACCAACCGGCTGCGGCGCATCGACCGTTGGATCGCCCGGCATCCCGTGCTGAGGCGCGCCGCCGATCCGTTCGTCGTCGACCTCGGCTACGGCGCGAGCGCCGTCACCGTGCTCGAGCTCGAGGAGCGGCTGCGGCGCGCCCGCCCCGGTGTCGATGTGCTCGGGCTGGAGATCGATCCGGCCCGCGTCGAGCGGGCCCGCACGCAGGTGCTCGACGTGCGCGCGGGGCGCACGGCGTTCTCGCCCGACGCTCACGTGTCCTTCGCCCGCGGCGGGTTCGAGGTGCCGACGCCGCAAGGGCGCCGACCTGCGGTGCTGCGGGCGTTGAACGTGCTGCGGCAGTACGACGAGCACGAGGTGAAGGATGCGTGGGCGCGCATGACGCGGCGCCTGCATCCCGACGGCATCCTCGTGGAAGGCACCTGCGACGAGCTCGGGCGGATCTGCACGTGGGTCGAGATCGGCGCCGACGCCGCGCCACGAACGCTCACGCTGTCGTTGCGTCTGAGCGAACTCGCCTCGCCGTCGATCGCCGCGGAGCGGCTGCCGAAGGCCCTCATCCACCGCAACGTGCCCGGTGAGCCGGTGCACGATTTCCTGCGCACTCTCGACGAGGAGTGGACACGCGCCGTCGGCACCGCGTCGTTCGGACCGGTGCAGCGCTGGCGCGCCGCGCTCGACGCGATGCACGCGACGGGCTGGCCTGTGCAGGGCCGGGCGCGCTGGCGGCTGGGCGAGGTCACCGTGCCGTGGAGCCTGGTCGCTCCCGTCGTCTGACCGGCGCCCGCCGGCGAACGGCCGACCGAGCGCAGGCGATCTGCCCGGCACAGGCCGATTCTGCGCCGTTCTGCCTCTCCCCGGCACATTGCCTGCCCTCGGGGGCGCGCCATCGGCGGTTCGGGGCGGCCGGCGGCTCAGACGCGCGGGATCGCGGCGCGCGCCTCGTCGGCGGGCATCCCCGCCGCCGTCATGGGGTCGACCGCCAGCGGGCGCAGCGCACCGATGAGCGTCTGGTCGACGGCCGAGCTGCGATCGGCGAGAACGGTGGGATCCAGACGGGCCGCCACGGCACGGACGGCTTCGCGGGCGGCCGGCTCATAGGAGATGTCGCCGAGCGACTCCGCAATGAGGCGCGCACCGGCCGCGAGTTCGGTGAGCAGATCGGCGGCGATGGGACGCGGCTGCCGGTCGTCGCAGAGATAGACCACGCGTCTGGCGATCACGCGCAGATTACGGGTGGCCAGGTCCAGGTGCAGGCGGATGCGGTCCTGCCGCTGGAACTCCGAGCGCTGGCGGCGCAGGAACGGCGAGATGCGCGCGATCTCCGAACCCGACTCGATTCCGGCGCGCCACTGGTCGACCAGCCCCTGAAGGGCGCGCGCCTTGGCGAGTCCGCGCTCTGCGCACACCGCGTCACCGCGGCGCAGGGCCTGCACGAGGGTGGACACGGCGCCGTCGAACGCCGAGAACAGCGCCGCTCCTTCCCGCGCGACCGTACGCAGCGGGCTGCGCGGCAGCAACGCCGTCACCAGCAGGGCCATGACACCCCCGACGAGACCGTCGATCATCCGGAGGAACGGCACGCTCACCGGGATGACCATCACGATCGCCGACTGCATCGCCGCGGCGATCGCGAACGCCGGCTGGGGCGAGAGGAACCGCGCGACGATCAGCGAGGCCGTCAGCGTGATGCCGAGCTGCCACCACCCGATTCCCGCGACGAACACGATCAGCTCCGCGACGAGGATTCCGACGACCATTCCGATCACCGTCTCCAGCACCCGGCGCGGTCGGGCGTCCCTCACGAGACCGAGGCTCGAGACCGTGACGGTGGCCGCCAGCAGGGGCGCCGCGTGACCGAGCACGTAATGGGCGAACGAGAACGCCGCGGTCGCTGCGATCACGATCTGCGCGATCGCAGGAGCCGACACGATGACACGGTCGATGCCGACACGCGGATGCCAGCGGGAACGCCACCCGGTCGGGATGGCGGCGGTCTGCGCAGCCGTGTTCCCGGGGCGTTCCGAGGGCGGCGGCGCGGACGTCACCGTGCTCAGCGGCGCCGGGAGAGCCGCGGCATCCGCGGGATCGATGCGGTGCGCCCGGCGTCGGGCGGGACGATGACCTCCTGCGCTGCCGCGATCCGCCCCTCGTCCACCGCGACGGTCAGATCGGCCTCGACCGGAACCGTGCGCTTGACGTACGCGAGGGCGATCGGCCCCTCCTCGAAGTGGCGTGCGACGGAGGTCACCGCGCCGACCGCCTCGTCGCCGAGGAAGACCTCGGCTCCACTCACCGGCAGGTCGGCGTCGCTGCCATCCAGCTGCAGGGCGACGAGCCGGCGCGGCGGATGACCGAGGTTGTGCACCTTCGCGACCGTCTCCTGACCGCGGTAGCAGCCCTTGTCCAGGTGCACCGCGGTGCGCAGCCAGTCGGCCTCGTGCGGCAGCGCCCGTCCGTCGGCCTCGGTCGCGGCGCGAGGACGCCAGGCGGCGACGCGGACGGCATCGACGGCCATCCATCCGGCGACGGGCTGATCACCGGATGCCGCGGCCTCGGCGAGGCGGGACGCCGCATCGACCGGCACGATCGCCTCCGCCCAGTCGTACGACTCCCCCGGGTGCGGGTCGGCGGGAGCGTATCCCCACCCGCCGGTGCCGACCGCAGGCCACGGGTCGTGCCAGATCGCGAGCGGGTCGAGCGCAGCAACCGCTTGCGCGGTGCCGCCGATGACGCGCACCTCCTCCGAAAGGTCCTGCGGCTCTACCCGCAACCGGAACCGCATGCGACTGAGCCACGTCACGAGCGCCGCGGAGCGGGACCGATCGACGATCAGCCACGTGCGCTCACCGTCGTCCACGACTCCCGCGGCGTGTTCGACGTGGCCCTGCGGGTCGAGCACGAGCAGCTCGGTGCTGGTGCCCGGTGCGAGCGCCGTGAGCGCCTGCGAGGTGATGGAATCCAGCCAGCTGAGGCGGTCGACACCGTCGACCGCGACCACGACCCGGTCTTCGAGGGGCGCAAGTGCCCGTCCGGCGATGAGATCGCGCTGTTCACGCGCGGGCGCGGCCACATGCGCCAGCCCACGCTCGTCGACGACGGCACTTGGAACGATGGTGAAGGTGCTGGCGGCGGGCGCAGACGGACGCAGGTCGGACATGCTCACTCGGCCCGCGCCAGTCGCGCCGACGCGTGCGAACCGAGTTCGCCGCCGAGCGCGGCGATGTCCCATGCCCAGAGCAGATGACCGTCGACGAGGCCGTACATCCGGGTCGCCGCGGTGTAGACCTTCGCACTCGCGGGGCGCACCACGGCATCCGTCGCCAGGTCGATGCGCGGACCGCGCACCTGCCCCACGTAGAGCTCGCTGATGCCGTCGGAGTGGACGATGGCGACCTCGAGATCGAAGCCGCCCTCCGCATTGCGAAGAGCCTCGACGTCGTCGGCCGTGCGCGAGGCGTCGCGTACCGCCGACGGCGGCAGCAGTGCCGGGCCGGCGTCGGCCTGCTCGAGCGGGCGAGCGAGGCGCCAGTACCCGGTCTCGGCCACGAGAGGGGTGCGGGACTCGTCATCGGCGACGAACCAGGCGTTCGCCGCGTAGTTGACGTAGTCGCCGCCGTGATGGCTGAAGCTCACCCGATGGGCGAACTCGCCGCGGAAGGCGACACCGTCGGCCTCATAGTCGATGACGCCGGTGCCTTCCCAGACGCCGAGCAGCCACGAGAGCGGAACGAGATCGGCCGGCAGGTCGGTCGGCAGGTCGATCATGCCGATCAGCGCTGGCCGCGGTAGAGGTTCTTGATCACGACACCCGACACGAAGACGATCGCGAGCGAGGCGAGCGCGAGCAACCCGACGAAGAAGAGTTCGAGCGCGAGCAGGTCCATGTCCTCACTCTACCGTCACGCGAACATGCTGGAGAGTCCGAGACCGAGCCCGATCAGGCCCATCACCACGAACGCACCGAGAGTGCTCAGCGCCACCCGACGCACGAAGCCCTGCGAGTGTCCCTGCACCAGTTGCACGACGAAGGCGAGGATGAGGCAGGCGGCCATGCCCACCGGCATCCATGCGGCGCGCCACTCGCCCGGAGCGACGACGCCGATCACGATCGCGATCACCGCGCCGGCGGCCCAGACTCCGACGATGCCGCCGTACTCGGCGCGGGGCGCCAATCCAGGAAGCGTCATCCTCCCATTGTCACCGACGCGCGCACTCCGCGCACGTCGGCCGAGCCACCCGCGCACGGCGCCTGTGCGAGCGGGTTCTAAGATGGGGGCACGGTTCGGGGGCATCCGAACCGGAAGGGACCCCCATTGGCTCAGCTTCTCGTCTTGAGTTCCGCCCCGGGCGGGGGCCCCATCCTGCCTGCGCTCGAGCTGCTCAGCCATCGCGTCCGGCAGATTCCCGCCGAGCCGGCCCAGCTCGTGAACGCGCCGAGCTCGGATGTCATCTTCGTCGACGCCCGCGCCGACCTGGTCGGGGCGAAGTCGCTGTGCAAGATCCTCAACACGACGGGCCTGGACGCACCGCTGGTGCTCGTCGTGACCGAGGGGGGCCTCACCGCGGTGTCGACGGACTGGGGCATCGACGACGTGATCCTCGTCGGTGCCGGCCCCGCCGAGGTCGACGCGCGCATCCGGCTGGCGGTCGGACGCCAATCCGCATCCCAGGTCTCCAGCCGCATTCAGACCTCCGGTATCACGATCGATGAATCGTCCTACTCGGCCAAGGTGCACGGCAAGCCTCTGGATCTCACCTACAAGGAGTTCCAGCTCCTCCACTTCTTCGCGACGCATCCGTCGCGTGTGTTCACGCGAGAGCAGCTGCTGAGCGAGGTGTGGGGTTACGACTACTTCGGCGGCACGAGGACGGTCGACGTGCACGTGCGACGCCTGCGCGCCAAGCTCGGCGACCTCGAACAGCTCATCGGCACCGTGCGCAACGTGGGGTACCGGTTCAACGTGTACGAGGACGACCAGATCCCGACCTCCCGCGAGGCGAGCCAGGCGTGATGACGACTGTCGGGCCGGGCGGCGACGACGCGGTTAACGCGGCGGTCACCTGGCACTGACATGATGAGGGAATGATCGACACCGACGTTCTGGACACCGGGCTGGGCGACGAGGACGACGACGACTTCGACGAGATGGTCGAAGCCGGCGACGCCCAGCTTCCCGAGCACCGCTACATGGACCGCGAGCTCAGCTGGCTCGCGTTCAACCAGCGGGTGCTGGAGCTCGCGGAAGACCCGTCGTTGCCGGTCCTCGAGCGCGCCAACTTCCTCGCGATCTTCGCCAGCAACCTCGACGAGTTCTTCATGGTGCGCGTGGCCGGTCTGAAGCGCCGTATCGTCACCGGTCTCGCCGTGCCGACGAACGTCGGTCGCGCCCCCCAAGACGTGCTCGCCGACATCTCCGACGCTGCCCACGCCCTGCAGCTGCGTCAGGCGAACGCCTGGCTCGACGTGGTCCAGCCGGCCCTCGCCGCGGCCGGCATCGAGGTGGTCTCCTGGGACGACCTGTCGGTCGATGACCGCAACGAGCTCTCCGAGTACTTCCAGTCCCAGGTGTTCCCGGTGCTGATGCCGCTCGCGGTGGACCCGGCGCACCCTTTCCCCTACATCTCCGGACTCTCGCTGAACCTCGCGATCCGCATCCGCAACGCGAAGACGGGTCGTCAGGAGTTCGCGCGCCTGAAGGTGCCGCCCATGCTCCCGCGCTTCGTCGCCGTGCCGGGAGACGCCGGACGGGCGCGATACCTGCCGCTCGAGCAACTCATCGCCAACCATCTGGGCGACCTGTTCCCGGGGATGGAGATCCTCGAGCACCACACGTTCCGCCTCACCCGCAACGAGGACGTGGTGATCGAGGAGGACGAGACCGAGAACCTCATCCAGGCGCTCGAGGCCGAGCTGCTGCGACGCCGGTTCGGCCCGCCGATCCGTCTCGAAGTCACCGAGGACATGGACGACGTCACCCTCGACCTGCTGATCGCCGAACTCGACATCACCGAGCAGGAGGTCTACCGCCTCCCCGGCCCACTCGACCTGCGGGGTCTGTTCGACCTGTCTCGCATCGACCGTCCAGAGCTGCACTATCCGGCGCACGTGCCGACCACGGCTCCGGCCTTCCAGCCCGCCGAACAGAACGGGCGCGCCGATCTGTTCGCCGCGATCCGCAAGGGCGACGTGCTCGTGCACCACCCGTACGAGTCGTTCACGACGAGCGTCGTGAACTTCCTCGAACAGGCCGCGCGCGACCCGCACGTGCTCGCCATCAAACAGACGCTCTACCGCACCTCGGGCGACAGCCCCATCGTCCAGGCGCTCATCGACGCCGCCGAGCGCGGCAAGCAGGTGCTCGCCCTCGTGGAGGTCAAGGCGCGCTTCGACGAAGCCGCGAACATCGTCTGGGCGCGCAAGCTCGAGAAGGCCGGCGTCCACGTCGTGTACGGCCTGGTCGGCCTCAAGACGCACTGCAAGCTGCTGCACGTGATCCGCGAGGAAGACGGCATGCTGCGCAGCTACAGCCACATCGGCACCGGCAATTACAACCCCAAGACCAGCCGCATCTACGAGGACTTCGGCCTGTTCACCGCCGACGAGCAGGTGGGCCGCGACCTCACACGCCTGTTCAACGAGCTCAGCGGCTACGCGATCGAGAAGAAGTTCAAGCGCCTGCTGGTGGCACCGTTGCACCTGCGCAAGGGGCTGCTGCGTCAGATCGAGAACGAGCGCCGCCACGCCCTGGAGGGCAAGCCGGCACACATCCGCATCAAGGTCAACTCGATGGTGGACGAGCAGATCATCGACGCCCTCTACCGGGCGAGCCAGGCCGGTGTCCGCGTCGACGTGTGGGTGCGCGGCATCTGCTCCTTGAAGGTCGGTCTGGCGGGCGTGAGCGACAACATCACCGTGCGCTCGATCCTGGGCCGCTACCTCGAGCACTCGCGGATCTTCGCCTTCGCCGGCGCCGGCGATCCTCAGGTGTTCATCGGCAGCGCCGACATGATGCACCGCAACCTCGACCGCCGCGTCGAAGCGCTCGTGCGCGTGGTGGCGCCTGCGCAGATCAAGGAGCTCGTCGATCTGTTCGACCTCGCGATGAGCGACGAGACGAGCTCGTGGCACCTCGAGGACAGCGGCGAGTGGAAGCGCCACAGCACGAATGCCGACGGCAAGCCTCTCGTCGACCTGCAGGACCGCACGATGGCGCAGGTGCAGCGCCGACGTCGGGCTCGGGCGGTGCGATGACCGAGACTGCCGTCTACGCAGCCGGTGGCGTGGTGTGGCGCGTCGTCGACGGCAAACTCCGCGTCCTCGTGATCCACCGCACGGCCTACGCCGATGTGACGATCCCGAAGGGCAAGGTCGATCCCGGAGAGAGCCTGGCCGAGACCGCCGTGCGCGAGATCTTCGAGGAGACCGGCATCCAGGTGGCCCTCGGCATCCCCGTCAGCGTCTCGCGCTACCGGATGCCCAACAAGCGGCAGAAGATCGTCCACTACTGGTCGGCCGAGGCGACGGATGCCGCGATCCGCGCGTCCGCGTTCGTCCCCAACAAGGAGATCGCCGCGATCGAGTGGCTCTCGCCGCGCAAGGCGCTCGCCAAGCTGTCGTATCCGGTCGACGTGGAGATCATGGAGGAGTTCCTGCGCTACGTCGACGACGGCGTGCTGGCGACCTTCCCGATCGTGGTGCTGCGTCACGCGAAAGCGCTGGACCGGGCGGACTGGGACGGCACGGATGCCGCGCGACCGCTCACCACGCGCGGAGCGAAGCAGGCCGCCGCCGCCGTGGGACCGCTCCGGGCGTTCGGAGTGCGCAAGATCGTCTCGAGCGACGCGGTGCGTTGCGTGACGACCGTGACGCCGCTGGCCGCCGCCCTCGGCAAGAAGATCCATCGCACGAGCGCGCTCAGTCAGGACGCGTGGGAGGACGGGACATCGGATGTGCGCGCGGTGATCGGACGACGCGTGCGTTCCCGCAAACCCGCCGTGCTCTGCAGCCACGGTCCGGTGCTTCCCGGGATCATGGCGGAGCTGGCACTGGCAACGGGCACGCTCCACGGGTCGTATCTCGGCAGCGCCTCCGCGCTGGAGACGGGAGCCTTCTCGGTCGTACACCTGTCGGCTACGAACCCCGGCTCGGGCATCATCGCGATCGAGACGCACGAGCCGAAGCTGTAGATGGTGGAGGGGCTCCGCCTCGCCTGGGCGCCGGCCCCCGCCTCACGCGACGGCCGACGGGCGGTGGCGTGGGGGCTGACCCGCGACCTTCTGCGCGCGGAAGCGGTGGCGGAGGTGCGACTGACGAACCCGTGTCCGCAGTGCGGGGGCCCGCATGGCCCGGTGCGGGTGGAGGATGCCGCGTGGCGAGCGGGGGTGACCTACGGCGGGCGTTTCGCTGTGGTCGGCGTTGTGCCGGGCGCCGGTGGGGGCTTCGCCATCGACGCGGAACCGCTCCACGACACGGTCCGCGAAGCCGCCGGCGGTGTTCCGGGTGGGGTGCGCCGGTGGGTGAGGGTCGAGGCCGCGCTGAAGGCCGTCGGCACGGGACTGCGGATCGACGCGGCATCCGTCGCGCTCGAGGAGTCTGCCGACGGGGCTCACTGGTTCGCCGATGTTCCCGGGGTGGCGACGACCGTTCACGGGTTGGATCTCGACGGCCCGCCGGGGATCCTCCTCTCTGCCGCAGTGGTCGACACGGTGGTCGACACGGTGCCGATGAGCGCCAGATGAGGCGGGGCTGCCGCTCTCGTGACCGCTACGGGCGCGGCAGCGGGGGCAGCTCGACGCGGTCGAGCCACGGCGTGAAGACGTCGTCGAGGTCGCGACCGGCGACGCGGGCGGCCAGCGCGCGGAAATCGTCGGTCGTCGCGAGGGCGTGCCGGTAGGTCGCCACCCATTCGTGCAGCACCCGTGTGAACACCGCAGTGCCGACAGCGCATCGCAGGGCATACAGGGTGAGGGCGCCGCGCTTGTAGACCCGGTCGTCGAACATCAGGTCCGGACCTGGGTCGGACAGCACGAGGTCCTGCGGCAGCGCCCGCAGACGAGCGTGGTGCTTCGCCGCCTTCTCGGCGACGCTCGCCGCGCCGGAGCGCTCGAACCAGAGCCACTCGGCGAAGCAGGCGAAGCCCTCGTTGAGCCAGATGTCCTGCCAGCGGCCGATGCCGACGCTGTTGCCGAACCACTGGTGGGCGAGCTCGTGCGCGATCAGCCGCTGCTCGTCGGGGACCAGATGGTTGCTGCCGAAGACCGCGAGCCCCTGCGCCTCGAGCGGGATCTCCAGCTCGTCCGGTGTCACGACAAGTGTGCAGGCTTCCTGCGGATACGGCCCGAAGGAGTCGTCGAACAGTGCCAGCATGCGCGGAACGTCGGCGAACGCCCGCGTCACGTCGCGGCGCAGTTCCGCCGGAGCGAACACGCGCACACCCTCGCCGCCTTCGAGCGCGGTCTGCTCGTAGGGGCCGACGTGCACCGCGACGAGGTACGTGGCCACGGGCACGGTCGACTCGGACGTCACCGTGACCCGACCGCCCGCCGTCGTCGTGCCGGTCGGGCGGCCGGTGAGGACCGGCAGGTACCCGGCATCCGTCGTCACCGACAGACGCATCGGCGCGCGCGCGTCGGGGCGGTCGTTGCAGGGGAACCACGTCGGAGCGCCGGTCGGCTGCGACGCCACCAGGGCGCCGTCCTCGAGCTCCTCCCACCCGATCGTGCCCCAGCGGGAACGACGCGGTGCGGGCGCGCCGGCATAGACGATCTCGATGGAGAACCG
The DNA here is from genome assembly GCF_000585455.1 of Microbacterium sp. MRS-1. Taxonomy (NCBI): domain Bacteria; kingdom Bacillati; phylum Actinomycetota; class Actinomycetes; order Micrococcales; family Microbacteriaceae; genus Microbacterium; species Microbacterium sp. MRS-1. The sequence continues at coordinate 118,015 of NZ_JAUF01000018.1, read as the reverse complement.
CTCCCCCGGCTGCAGCCGATGCGGCAGCGTGACCCGCAGCTTCCGCGGGCCCTGCGAGAACCGGGTGCGCCGATCGCCGTCGACCCGCACCCTCGTCGCACGCAGGCCCACGAGGTCGACACTCACGGCCGACACCGCGATGGCCGCCACGGCGTTGAGCGTCGCCCGCCCCTCGAGGCGGTTGGTGCGCACGCGATAGTCGATCTCCACGTCGTACGAGTCGACGTCGAACGAAGGATCGCCGCTTTCGGGCGCGTACGGGTCGTGCCCGCTCACGAGGTGGACTGGTAGGCGCGCACCTTGACCGCGTGCCAGGGGCCGATGGGGTTGCCGCTCCACCGCGAGCCGAGGGGAACCGTCTCGCCGCGCATCACGAGGGATGCCGGGCCCACGGTCGCGTGGGCGGCGATGCGGGCGGCGGGGAGGATGACACTGTGGGGGCCGAGCGTGGCTCCGGCCTCGAGTTCGACGGTGTCCATGCTCATGATTCGATCATGGAACAGGTGCGTCTGCACGACGCATCCCCGATTGACCGTCGATCCGTCCCCCAAGGTGACCAGATCGGGCTCCGGCAACCAGTAGCTGTCGCACCAGACGCCGCGACCGACGGTGGAACCCAGCGAACGCAGCCAGACGGCCAGCGCGGGAGTCCCCGCCGCCGCCCGGGCGAACCAGGGGGCTGCGACCATCTCGGTGAAGGTGTCGGAGACCTCGGTGCGCCAGACGAAGCTCGACCACAGCGGCTGTTCGCCCGCGCGGATCGGACCGACGATCAGCCATTTCGCCGCGGTGGAGATCGCGGCGGCGACCGCGCCGACGGCGAGCATGACGATTCCCGACAGCAGGATCGCGCCGCCGAGTCCGACGACGTCGATCAGCGCGGCGAGCGTCACGACGACGACCAGGCCCAGCGCACACGTGACCACGACCGGCACGAATCGTCCGAGCTCCCACAGCGCCCGGGCGACGCGCAGGCGCACCGGCGGCTGATACGTGCGGGACTCGTCGCCTTCGGCGGAGCGGCGCCGGAGGCGCACGGCGGGTGATCCGAGCCACGATGAGCCCGGTTTGGCCTTGACCGGTGCCGCCGAGAGCACCGCGACGAGTCCGTCCCGCGGAACGCGGTGTCCGGGCGCCGCCATCCCGGAATTGCCGAGGAAGGCGCGCTTGCCGATGCGCACCGGCCCGAGGCGCATCCAGCCGCCGTGCAGCTCGTAGGAAGCCACCATGGTGTCGTCGGCGAGGAAGGCGCCGTCTTCGATGCGGGTCAGCGACGGAAGGAGCAGCACCGTGGAGGCTTCGACATCACGGCCGACCTGCGCGCCGAGCAGGCGCAGCCATACGGGAGTGAACAGACTCGAGTACAGCGGGAACAGGATCGTTCGCGCCGAGTCCAGCAGGCGCTCGATGGTCCACGCCTGCCAGCCGACCCGGCTGCGCACCGGATGCACGCCCTCGTTCAGCCCGATCGAGAGCAGGCGAACCGTCACGACGACGACACCGGCGAAGACGACGCCCGCGACCACGACGCCGGGAACGAGCCATGCCATCGCCCCGCCGAGCGCCTCGAGGAGCGAGGCCGCGCCGGCGATGCCGCGGGCAACGACGAGCGCGCCCGCGGCGAACGCCACCAGCGGCAGCAGCGCGAGGGCGAGCGCGGAGGCGGCGTACGCCCAGAGCCAGCGGGTGGGCGCGGGCGCCCGCTCGGCCGGCCACTTCGCGGACTTCCCGCCCACGCGGACCGCCGGCGAGCCGGCCCAGGTCTGGTCGGCGCGCACCCGTCCGAAGACGGCGGAGCCGGGCGCGATCTCGGCGCGGCGGCCGATGCGGGTGCCGGGAGCGAGCGTGCTGCGCGAGCCCACGGTGGCGCCGGCGCCGATGCGGATGGCGCCGATACGGACGACATCACCGTCGATCCAGTACCCCGACAGATCCACCTCGGGTTCGATCGCGGCACCGTCTCCGATCTCGAGCATGCCGGTGATGGGCGGCAGCGCATGCAGGTCGACACCGGTGCCGATGCGGGCGCCGAGGGCACGGGCGTAGTAGCTGACCCACGGCGCTCCGGCCAGCCCCACGGCATCCACCTGGTCGGCGATCTGCTCTGCCAACCACAGCCGGATGTGCACCCAGCCGCCGCGCGGATAGTCGCCCGGTCGCACGCCCCTCAACAGCAGTCGGGCGGATGCCGCTGCGATCGCCATGCGCCCGAACGGCGTCGCGAACACGAGCAGTCCGACGGCAAGAAGGGGAAGTGGTGCTTCGGGCAGCACGTCGAACCCGGGGAAGAGCCGCAGGACGGCGGATGCCGTGAGCAGGTAGAGCATCCACCGGATGCCGGAGAGGATGAACAGCGGCACCGCGAGCAGCGTCTGCGCCCACTGGGCCCGTCGCGGCGTCGGCTCCGGACGGTGGAAGGTGGCAGGGGCATCCTCCTGCAGACCGGTGCCGAGGGCTTTAGCCATCGCCCCCAGTCGCGGCACGTCGTAGATGTCGGCGACGGAGAACTCGGGCACGCGCGTGCGGATGCGGGACACGAGCTGCGCCGCGGCGAGTGACCCGCCGCCGAGATCGAAGAAGTCGGTCTTGCGGTCGACGACCGGCATGCCGAGTACCGCGTGCCACTGCTGGGCGAGCCACGCCTCCCCCGGTGAGAGATCGGATGCCGGAAGCTCCACGTTCGGCAGCGGCCACGGCAGGGCGGCGCGGTCGACCTTGCCCGACGTTCGCACGGGCAGCTCGTCGACCACGGCCAGCAGCGGCACCATGGGAGCCGGCAGACGCGCCGCCAGATCCGCCCGCGCCGCGAGACGGTCGAAGTCTGCAGGCGCCGCGAGGTAGCCGACGAGAACGGGCACCCCCGCCTCGGTGGTGCGCACGGCGGCCGCGGCGCCGGTGACGCCGGGCAGATCCTGCAGGGCGGCCTCCACCTCACCGAGTTCGATGCGTCGTCCGCCGACCTTCACCTGATCGTCGGCGCGGCCCTGGAAGACGAGGCCTTCGGACTCGAAACGGACGAGGTCGCCCGAACGATAGGCGCGGTCCCAGCCGAGTGTCGGGAAGGGGGCGTACTTCTCGGCATCCTTCGCCGGGTCGAGGTAGCGCGCGAGACCCACGCCGCCGATGATCAGCTCGCCGACGCCTCCCTCACCGACGAGCTGTCCGTCGCCATCGACCACCGCAAGCGTCCACCCGTCCAGCGGAAGGCCGATGCGCACCGGCACCGACCCGTCGAGCGGAGCCGCGCACGCCACGACAGTCGCTTCGGTGGGGCCGTACGTGTTCCACACCTCGCGTCCCTCGGCGACCAGGCGAGCGGCGAGCTCGGGCGGGCACGCCTCGCCGCCGAAGATGAGCAGGCGCACATTCTCGATGGACTCCGCCGGCCACATCGCGGCCAGGGTGGGCACCGTAGAGACAACCGTGATGCCCTGGCGCAACAGCCATGGTGCGAGATCCTCGCCGGAGCGCACGAGCGATCGTGGGGCCGGGACGAGACACGCACCGTGACGCCAGGCGAGCCACATCTCCTCGCACGAGGCGTCGAAGGCGACCGACAGCCCGGCGAGCACACGGTCGTCGGGACCCAGCGGCGCGTGGGGAACGAACAGTCGGGCCTCGGCATCGACGAAGGCGGCCGCCGCGCGGTGAGTGACCGCAACGCCCTTGGGCACCCCCGTCGAGCCGGACGTGAAGATGATCCAGGCGTCGTCATCGACGTTCGGCGGAGGCACCGCCACGATCGCCTGTGTCGCGGGGTGCGGCGCCTCGCCGTCGAACAATCCCTTGTTCAGGACGGCTTCTCCGGATGCCGGAGCGTACGTGCCCGTCCCGGTGATGACGCCGCGCACGGCCGCTTCCCCGAACACGAGCTGTGCGCGTTCGTCGGGGTCGTCCGCGTCAACGGGCACGTACGCCGCGCCGGCGGCGAGGATGCCGAGGATCGCGATGTACAGCTCCTTCGACCCCGACGGCATCCGCACCTCGATGCGATCACCGCGTCGGACGCCCGCCTCGTGCAGGCGCGCCGCCGTGGCGCCGACCCGCGCCAACAGCTCGCGGTAGCTCAGCGCGCCCGATCCGTCGTCGATCGCGGAGGCTTCGGGAAACGCGCGCGCCGTGGCGCGCAGCACGTCCAGCAGGGTGCGGGCCGGGGCCGCGGCATCCGCGCGACCGAGGACCGCTCGAGGTGAATCGTCCACGTCAGGAGAGCAAGTCGATCAGCTGAGCTTTCGTCAGGCGTGAGTAGCCTGTCCGACCCGTGGCGCGCGCTCGTTCGCGCAGCTGTGCGACGGTGAGCGCGGTCAGGTCCGCATCGTCGGCCGCGGACTGCGGCGCGGCGTTGTCCGTGGGAACGGCGAGCTCGGCGGCGAGCGCCTCGTCGGCCGCACGCGCGTCGAGCTCAGCACGAGCGGCGGCGGCCTCCGCAAGGCGCGCGGCCTTCTTGAGGGCCTTCGCCTCCGCGACCTCGGCCGCGGCGCGCGCAGCGGACGCCTCCGCCTCCTGCGCCGCACGGCGCGCCTCGGCTCGCAGCCGCGCCTTGCGATCGGCGGCGGCGACGGCCTTCGCGACGGCGCGTTCCAGGCGCCGCACCGCGCGTTCCGCGTGCTTCGTCACCGTGCGGGGCTTCCGACGCAGCTTCTTCTTCGACACATCGGCGGCGTCGCGTGCCTCCTCGATGTACTCCTCGAGCCCGGCCGCCAGCCTCTTCGGGAGGTTCTTGGCCGTCTTGGCCGCCGTCTTGGCCGCCGCGGAAGCGTCGGTGATGGCATCGCGCGCGGCGCGTTCGCTCTTGCTCGTCGTACCCATGGCCGACATCGTAGGCGTGTCACGTTAACCAACGGGGAACCGATGCCCCTGCGGCCCGAGTTCCGCACGCGATCGCTCGCGATCGTTAACCTCTCGTTCACCTCTGCACCGCCGGCCGGTAAGAGTCGCTGTCTAGCGTCGGGACGTGCCCTGCACCGGGCCCGCAATTCCCGAACAACGTGAAGGATTCACAGTGAAGCTCACCCGTATCGCCCAGCTGGGCGCCATCGCGGCCGTCGCCGCCCTCGCCCTCACGGGCTGCGCGTCGTCCGGCAGCAACACGCCGGCCGAGAGCGCGAGCCCGACCGCCACCAGCTCGGACGTCGCCTTCCAGATCGACCCCAGCCTCAGCGGCACCATCACCGCCGGCGGATCGAGCGCCCAGTCCAACGCGCAGCAGGCCTGGACGACCGCGTACAACGCGACCGCCAAGAACGTGAAGATCAACTACGACAAGTCGCAGGGCTCGGGCGGCGGCGTCACGAACTTCCTCAGCGGCGCGTACGACTTCGCGGGTTCGGACTCGCCCCTCAACGCCGACCAGACGGCTCAGTCGAAGGCGCTGTGCACCGACGGTGCCGTGAACATCCCGATCTACCTCGACGGTGTCGCGATCGTCTTCAACATCCCCGGCGTCACCAAGCTGCAGCTGAGCGGCGAGACGATCGCGAAGATCTTCGCGCTGCAGATCACCGACTGGTCCGACCCGGCCATCACCAAGGACAACGGCACGGCGCTGCCGGCTGGCGCGATCACCACCGTGGCGCGCTCGGACGGCTCCGGCACGACCCAGAACTTCACCAACTACCTCGCCGCGACCCAGTCGTCGGTGTGGACCTTCCCCGCGGGCAAGGACTGGCCGGTTCAGGGCAACGTTTCGAAGCAGAAGGGCGGCTCGGGTGTCGTCGAGGCCGTCAAGGCCGGCTCCGGCACCATCGGCTACGCCGACCACTCCGCCATCGGCTCGCTGAACGCCGCGTCGATCCTCACCAACGGCACCGCGATCGCGTTCAGCGGTGACGCGGTCTCGAAGACGTTCGACGTCGCCGCTGTCGAGGCCTCCAACGGTGTTCCGGGAGACCTGTCGAAGAAGTTCGACTACTCCAAGCTGACGGCTGACACGTACCCGATCCCGCTGGTCTCCTACGCGGTCATCTGCTCCACGTTCAAGGATGCCAAGCAGGCCGAGCTCGTGAAGTCCTACCTCGGCTTCGTGACCAGCTCGCTCGGCCAGTCGGTGGCCGAGAAGAACGCCGGCTCCGCGCCGCTGCCGGCCTCCGTCCTCGCAGCCGCTGCGAAGACGCTCGCCGCGATCAAGTAACACCTCGTCCCGGTCCGGTCTGCGCGGCTCACGCTGCGCAGACCGGACCTGGCTGAGCAGGGTCGTCGATCCGCGATCGACGACCCTGCTGAGTCGGACACACACCCGGACTCAGCGATCCCGACCCGAGGAGAACACATGACCCTGCCCGACCCGGAGGGCCGTCATGGCTGACGTCAAGACCGCACCCGCGCACAAGCCGGCATCCAACATCGTCGGCAAGCGTCGCGCCGGCGACTCGGTGTTCCTGGGTCTGTCGACCGCGGCCGCCGTGTCGATCATGATCATCCTCGCGGGCGTCGCGATCTTCCTCATCCTCAAGGGCCTTCCGGCCATCACCGCCAACTGGTCGCAGGGCGATCTCGCCGGATACCAGAACGCCGACTGGTCCAGCTTCTGGGACTACGTCGCACCGCTGCTGTGGGGAAGCATCTGGGCTGCTCTGATCGCCATGGTCCTCGGCACACCTGTCGCCATCGGCATCGCCCTGTTCATCTCGCACTACGCACCGCGACGCATCGCCGGGTTGCTCGGCTACATCATCGACCTGCTCGCCGCCGTGCCCTCCATCGTCTTCGGCCTCTGGGGCATCATCGTGATGCGCCCGCTGCTGCTGCCGCTCGCCGACTTCCTCAACCAGTACTTCGGCTGGATCCCCCTGTTCCGGGGTCCGGTGTCCAGCACCGGCTCCACGATGCTCGCCGGTGGGGTCGTGCTCGCCGTGATGATCCTTCCGATCGTCACCTCCATCACGCGCGAGATCTTCCTGCAGACGCCGCGTCTGCACGAGGAGGCGGCCCTCGCCCTCGGCGCGACGCGATGGGAGATGGTGCGCCTCGCGGTGCTCCCCTACGCCCGCAGCGGCATGGTCTCGGCCACACTGCTCGGGCTCGGCCGTGCGCTGGGTGAGACGATGGCGATCGCCCTGATCGTCTCGCCGAGCCTCATCTTCTCGGTGGCCCTGCTCACCGACGGCTACAACTCGCAGACGATCGCCGCCAACATCGCGCTCAACTTCCCGATCGCCACCGACCTGCAGCGCTCCGCGCTGATCGGCACCGGTCTGATGCTGTTCGTCATCTCCCTCGCCGTGAACATGCTGGCCCGCTACATCATCGCGGCCACGGGGCCCGGCGCGAAGGGCCGCAAGAGAGGAAAGCGCTCGTGAGCGAGCTCACCACCCCCGTGGCCACGACCTCCACGCCGCCGCTGTCGCTCACCAGCGGTCAGCTCCCGCGGTTCATCGAGCCCATCGTGCTCGTCGTCTCCCTCGCGGTTATCGCCGCCCTGCAGCTCGTGCTCGGCGGCTTCAACGTCGCGACCTGGCTCATCCTCAGCGCGATCGTCTACCTGCTCGCCATCGGCGTGTTCTCGGCGATCGTCGAAGGCAGGCGCAAGTCGACCGACCGCGTCGTGCGCGGCCTGGTCACCGTGGCCTTCGTCCTGGCCGTGGCACCGCTCATCTCGACGCTGTGGACCGTGTTCTCCAAGGGCATGGGCGTCATGTCGTGGGACTTCATCACCAAGGTGGGCGGGACGGCGTTCGACCCCAACACCCTGGCCGTCGTCTCGACCCCTGGCGCGCTGCAGGCCATCGTCGGAACGCTGATCATCACGGGGATCGCGGCGCTGATCTCGGTGCCGATCGGCATCCTCGCGGCGGTCTACCTCGTCGAGTACGCGCAGCCGAAGAACCCTCTGCGGCGCACGATCACGTTCCTGGTCGACGTGATGACGGGCATTCCCTCGATCGTCGCCGGTCTGTTCGCCTTCTCGCTCTTCGCCCTGATCGTCGGCCCCAAGGCGTTCAGCGGCTTCTCGGCATCCATCGCCCTGTCGGTGCTGATGATCCCGATCGTGATCCGCTCCACCGAGGAGATGCTGCGCCTGGTGCCCGCCGACCTCCGCGAGGCGTCGTTCGCCCTCGGCGTGCCGCGATCGATCACGATCATCAAGGTGGTCCTGCGCACCGCCGCCAGCGGCATCATCACCGGCGTCGTGCTCGCCGTGGCCCGTGTCATCGGCGAGACGGCGCCGATCTTCATCGCCGCGAGCTTCACCGACAACTTCAACTCCGACCCGTTCAACGGTGCGATGCAGACCCTGCCGGTCATGGCCTACACGGCCTACAGTTTCCCGGGGCAGGACATCGACGCCTCTCAGGCCCAGGCCTGGGGCGCGGCGCTGCTGCTGGTCATCCTCGTCGTCATCTTCAACCTGATCGCCCGGATCGTCGCGATGGTCTTCGCGCCGAAGGCACGCTAAGCAAGGAAGGCCCCTGTGTCCAAGCGCATCGAAGTCGAAAACCTCAACGTCTACTACGGCGATTTCCTCGCCGTGGAGGGCGTCTCCATGGAGATCGAACCCCGCGCCGTCACGGCGTTCATCGGGCCGTCCGGCTGCGGCAAGTCCACGTTCCTGCGCACGCTCAACCGCATGCACGAGGTCATCCCCGGCGCCCGAGTCGAAGGCAAGGTCCTCGTCGACGGCGATGACCTGTACGGCAGCGGCGTGGACCCCGTGCTCGTGCGTCGTCACGTCGGCATGGTGTTCCAGCGGGCGAACCCGTTCCCGACCATGTCGATCAAGGAGAACGTGCTGGCCGGCGTGAAGCTCAACAACAAGCGCATCTCCAAGAGCGACGCCGACGCCCTCGTCGAACGCTCGCTGCAGGGCGCAAACCTCTGGAACGAGGTCAAGGACCGCCTCGACAAGCCCGGTGCGGGCCTGTCGGGCGGGCAGCAGCAGCGCTTGTGCATCGCGCGCGCGATCGCGGTCTCCCCCGACGTGCTGCTGATGGACGAGCCGTGCTCGGCCCTGGACCCGATCTCGACGTTCGCGATCGAGGAGCTCATCCAGGAGCTGAAGACGGAGTACACGATCGTCATCGTGACGCACAACATGCAGCAGGCATCGCGTGTGTCCGACAAGACGGCGTTCTTCAACATCGCCGGCACCGGCAAGCCCGGAAAGCTCATCGAGTACGACAACACCGACACCATCTTCACGGCCCCGTCCGTGCAGGCGACCGAGGACTACGTCTCCGGCCGCTTCGGCTGAATCGCCCGGCGGAGAACGGCCACCGCAACCGAACTGCAAGGGTTTCGTAACGACACGCCGCGCGCGGCGGCATCCGCCCGGCGTGTCGCCTGACGGGCCTTGCCGTTCGGCACGCGGCGACCGTCGGCAACTCGTCCTGCACAGGCCGTGCGGTGTGCGGATTTGTCCACGGATGCCGAGAACCGAGCGGTCATGCGCGTGCGAACTGTGCAGGGTGTCGCCATGTGCGATGCGTCCCAGGCCGTCTTCACTACCGGCGCTCTCCTGCGCTGCGGCTTGTTGCGAAGCCAGTTGCGACAACACATCAGCGCGGGTACGTTCCACCGATGCCGCCGAGGCGTCTACACGACTGTCGCTGCCTGCGACGCTGCCCGAGACATAGGCGCCCACGGCGGACGGTTCGCCTGCGTCACTGCGGCTCGGCACCTGGGGCTCTGGGTTCTGACCGACGATGCGCGGACGCACGTGTGGCTCTGCGACGGACAGCGGACCTACCATCCCCGCGGATGCGGCTGTGTCGAACACTGGGATGACGGCCCCCTCGGGCGCGCCGGGACGAGCGCGTCCGTGCCGCGCGTCCTGCTGCAGATCCAGCGGTGCCACGGCGTCGAAGAGTTCTTCGTCGTGCTCGAATCGGCGCTGCGACTCGGTCTCATCGATGACGATGGTCGGCGGTGGCTGCACGAGCGGGTCGATGCCGCGGGGCGCGAAGCTCTCGCCCTCGCCCGCCACGATGCCGACAGCGGGCTGGAGTCGCTGCTGCGCTGGCGCCTTCGCCGCCTCGACCTGCGGGTGCAGACCCAGCGCACTGTCGTCGGCGTCGGGCGGGTCGACCTGCTGATCGGGGACCGACTTCTCATCGAAGCGGATGGCGTCGACAATCACGATGGTCCGTCGCACCGCCATAAGGACCTCGTGCGCGATGCCAACGCGGCCGCCTGGGGCCTGGTGACGTTGCGATTCGACTATGCCCTCATCGTGCACGACTGGGATCTCGTCGAAGCCGCGATCGTCGGCATGCTCGCGACGCTCGCGCAGGCGCCCCGGGTCACCATCTGACGCCCGCCTCCCCGCCGCCGCTCCGCTCCTCGCCTCCTCTGCTCGCGACGCAACTGCAAGGCGCAGAACTCGACACGCCGGTTACCGACGGCCACGGGCGGCGTGTCGCCGCCGACGCCTCGCAGTTCGGCATCCGTCATGCCGCGAGGACGCGGGCCGGCGTGCGCGTCAGTCGCGGGGGCGTCAGTCGCGCGGGCTCAGGAGGTACGCGTTCATGGATGCCGTGAGGGCGGCATCCCCCGCGAGTTCGCGCTCGTCGACCGCCGTGACCGGCGCGGCGAGGCGCACGCTCGACACGAGCCACGCGGCGTCGGCCGTCTGCAGTTCCGATACGGGGATCGTCTCGTAGCCGGTCTCGAATCCGCGCGCCTCGAGGTGCTCGAACAGGCTGAGCTGCGTGGTCCCATGCAGGATGCCGGCGTTCGGCGCGGGCGTGACGAAGCTGTTGCCGCGGCGAAGGATCAATGAGGCGGTGGGCGCCTCGAGCACGAAGCCGTCGCTCGTGATGAAGATCGCGTCGTCCGCACCGCGACGGTGCGCTTCGCGCAGGGCAGCCATGTTCACGGCATACGACAGCGTCTTCGCTCCCAGCAGCAGCCACGGCGCTCGCGCGGGCGTGTCGAGCGTGTACCCGCGATCCAGCGTGACGACGCGGATGCCGCGCGTGCGCGCCGCCGAGAAATCAGTGGCAGGCGCCGCCGTCACCCAGGCGGTCGGGGTCGGTCCGTGTTCGATCCCTCGACTCAGGATGAGCTTGATCACGGCCTCCCCTGCACCGCACGCGGCGGCGGCGAGGGCGACCGCCTGACGCCACTGCTCGAGGTGGGGATGCGGCAAATCGCACAGCTGGGCGGAGTGCGCGAGACGTGACAGGTGCGCCTCCACCTCCTGCGCGTGACCGTCGACGACCCCGATCGATTCGAAGATGCCGTCGCCGCGCTGAGTGCTGAGCTCCCCGACGGTCAGTGCGGGGGCGGCCGGATCGACCTCGGTGAACGTGCCCGCGAAATCGGAGCGAGTATCGCCACTGTCGGCGGGGTCGATCATCAACGCGAAGTGCCAAGCCATGACCCGAGCCTAGACCGCGGGAATAGCTCGCAGAGGCGGTCCGTTACACTGGAACAGCCGGGCCGCAGTAACCCCGGGCTCCATCTTTCGCCGCTCCGAGCGGCCTCGCGCCGAGAGGCGTTCTGCGGCCCGGCACTTCTCTGCCCGGACGTCCGAACGCTCCGTTTCGACTCGTCACTGCGCTCCTCGCTCAACGACCGGGTGAGGCGCCCGCCCCGGTCACTGCGCTCCTCGCTCAACGATCGAAGATGCGCGACAGGCTCCCGGTCGTTGAGCGAGCGCAGCGAGTCGAAACGCCCCACGCCCCGCGCCCCACGCGACGCCGCACGCCCGGTCAGGTCAGCGCGTCGCGCCGCCACAGCCCGGCGCACGCCGTGAGATCGCCCGCGTAGGTGTCCAGACGCAGCGCCCGGGTGGTGAACGTACTCGCACGGTTCGGTTCGGTGTCGTCGTAGTCGTCGGCGAGGTCCGCGGCGCCGGCGGCCTCGACGCGGCAGAACGAGGCGGCGCGTTCCAGGGCGACGGCGAAGTCGCCGGTGAACACGCCGCGCAGGATCTCGTCGACCAGCGTCATCAGCTCCTCCGGCCCGGCCGGTGTCGGAGCTCCCGCGACGACATCGTCGACCGAGCGCAGCACCGTGCGCCCCCGCTCGTACAGCAGGGCGGCGGTCGCGGCATCGTCGCGCACCATCAGCTGCAGCAGGTAGAGACGCCACAGCGTCCCGGGCAGCGACTTCGCCGGGGAGTGCGACCACAGCTCAGCGACGGTCTCGAGGCCGTGGGCGTCGGTGAACGTGATCAACCGCTCGACGACGGCATCCGTGGGCTCGTCGCGCACGCGCGTGATCAGGGCGGATGCCGTGGCGTGCGCGATCCGCGACACGTCGGCCGGGTCGGTGGAGCCGAACCGACGGTCGAACGTGTCCGCCGGCCGATGGACGGGGCGGTGATAGTCCCGGGGCTCGTCGCTCATCGTTCCAGGCTACCGGCGGCCGCAGCGGTGGGCTCAGGCGGTGGTCGGGATGGCGATGATGGGCTTGGTGGTCGGATTGCCGTCGGGCGAGCCTCCGGCCTGTTCGATGGTCACGGCGATGGTGTCGCCGGGCTGCATCGTCCCGCTGAGCTCCGCGGTGGTCACCGAGCCGGACGCGTCGAAGGTGCCCGCCGCGATCGGCTGGGTTCCGCGCACGAACCACAGTTCGAAGGTGCGATCGTTCGGCAGCTCGGGCAACCCGTCGGCGACCAGCACCACTTTGCCGACACTGGCCGACCAGTGCGCCGTGGCCTCGCCGCCCTGGAAGCTGACCTGCGCCGACGAGGCGTCGGGGGCCGACTGGATCTGCTCCAGCGCGGTCACCGCGGCCGGCGTACGCCACAGGTTGGTCAGGGCTCCGGTGCCCCACCCTATTGCGACGAGCAGTGCGACCGAGGCGACGAGAGCGAAAAGTCCGCGCGTCCAGTTTCGACGCTGCACCGCCTGCACCACTTCTGTCGGCGGCGCGACCGGAGCGGTTTCGGCGCGCTCCTCCTCCTCGACGGCGGATGCCGCGGCATCCGCTGCGGTCGGCGACTCGTCGGTGTCGATCGCCCGCATCAGTCGCGAGCGGAGGTCCATCGGCGGAGCGACGGGCGGGATGCCGTCGGCCAGGACGTCGATGGTGGCCGCGTCGAGGCGGGCGACCTGTTCCCACTCGGGGTGCGCGGCCAGGGCAGCCTGATAGGCGCGCTCGTCGTCGAGCGACAGCGCGTTCAGCGCGTGCCCTGCCGAGAGCTCGGCAAACTCGTCTGCTCCGATGTCTCGGTACTCGCGGTCGTTCATGACGTCACCCCCATCTCCTGCCTCAGGCGCGACAAACCGTCGCGCATTCTTGTTTTGATCGTCCCCAGGGGCGATCCCACCAGTGCGGCGATCTCGCTCTGAGAATATCCCCCGACATACGACAGCAGCAGTGCTTCGCGCTGCGCATCGGGAAGTGCGTCCATCGCTCGGGCGACGCGCCTGCTTTCGATACGCAGGGCGACCTGATCGTCGACGCTGTCCTGGCCGCTGTTCAGTTCGCGCAGTCCCGCCTTCTCGTCGCGCTCGGTGCTGGCGCGTGTGGAACGCACCCGGTCGACGGCGCGACGGTGGGCGATGGTGAGGACCCAGGACCGTCCCTGTCCCTTGTTCGGAGCGAAGCCCGAAGCGGATTGCCACACCTCGAGAAACACGTCCTGGAGCACTTCTTCGCTGAGCGCACGGTTCACGAGCACGCGCAGGATGAGTCCGAACGCGCGCGGCGCGAGCATGTCGTAGAGCTGTCCGAACGCGGCGCGGTCGCCCGCGGCGACGCGCACCAGAAGCTCCCCGGCGTGATCGCGTGCCGGCGAATCCTCGGGTACGTCCACACCGTCGATGACCATCTCTCTCAGCATGCCGTATCACCGTCCTCCTGTCGTGCAGCCCGCGCGCGGGTGGCGCGGAAAGACCGCGTGTGCTACGACCGCACCTCCCGGCGCTGAGCGCCCGTCTGCCGGCAGATTCTCGGAGCCCGACCGTTGTTCGGCGTCCGCGACCGATCGGATTGATCTCGGACCAGGTCGAACGGATCCGAACTTTCTCCCATCCGATATCTCTCGGGCTCCGAAGGACCTGTCGAGACCGCACCACGCGGCTCGGCAGGACTAACCATTCCGCTCACATGGAGGACATCATGCTCAGCAAGACGAAGAAGATCACTGCCGCTCTGACGCTCACCCTCGCCGGCGCTTTCGCCCTGTCGGCATGTTCGATGGGTTCGTCGTCGACCTCGGCGACCACGCCCCCCGCGATGAGCGAAGAGACGCAGTCGATGGCTCCGTCTCCGTCGACCATGGACCCCGCCGCCAACCTCGTCGGCCCGGGCTGCGCCGCCTACGCCGAGGCTGTCCCGTCCGGCTCCGGCTCCGTCGAGGGGATGTCGCAGGCCCCCGTCGCCACGGCCGCCTCGAACAACCCGCTGCTGAAGACGCTCGTCGCCGCAGTCAGCGGCCAGCTGAACCCCGACGTAAACCTGGTCGACACGCTCAACGGCAGCCAGTTCACGGTCTTCGCGCCCGTCGATGACGCGTTCGCCAAGATCGACGCCGCCACGATCGACTCCCTGAAGACCGACAGCGCCACGCTGACCAAGATCCTCACGTACCACGTGGTTCCCGGCCAGCTCGCCCCGTCGGAGATCGACGGCACCCACAAGACCGTCGAGGGCGGCGACGTCACCGTCACCGGCTCGGGCGACAACATCATGGTCAACGGCGCCAAGGTCATCTGCGGTGGCGTCCAGACCGCCAACGCCACGGTGTACCTGATCGACTCGGTGCTCATGCCCACCAACTGATCGTTTCGATCACCCCCGGTCGGGGCCGCCGGCGCACTGCGCGTCGGCGGCCTCGTCGCGTCATCCGTGTCGTTCCGCACGCGAACGCCAGTTCTGCGGTGCCCTTTCGAGGGTGGCGAATCGCGTGGCAGTTACGGCACCTCACATCGCACTTGTCGACTTCGTCCTGAATGATCCAGATACTGAATCCCTCTGTGACCAGCTGCATGACGTGCTTGCGCTTGGAGCTCTGGGGCCTGTGGTCGAAATCGAGAACCCGAATGTCGCCGATCCCGCAGTCCACGCACGGATGAGAACGCAGGTAGGCGAGCAGATGCTCTTTCGCCTCGATCCGACGCCTCGCCGTGCGAGCGACGACAACGCGCACATGTCGTTCACGATTCGCCGCGTAGTAACGCCGCGAAGACGCGCGGTTGCATTCGCGGCACGTCTCCTGAAGGCCATCCGGACGCCGCCGCTTGCGATTGAACTCCGTGAGCGACTTGGTCTCGTGACACGTGCCGCATTCCTTGCCAGCGCCCCCGCTGAGGACGTCATCGTTTCGCGGCGTCATGGGAGTGGTCTACAACCATCTTCGGACATCGCTGCGTGGTGCCCCCACAGGGACTCGAACCCTGGACCCACGGATTAACCTGCTGCACGAGGTTTCCCCCGCCACCGTTCTACCGGCTTGCAGTCTGGACTATATCTTCACCTTCGGCCTGACCGGTCAGGTGCGCCGCGTGTAGTCTCTGAGGTTCCCTTGCGGTTACCTGCTGATTACCCAATCCCTCGGATTTTCACTGCCAGATGACCAGCATCCGGCGAGTACCTCGGGCTCTCAGGGCGTTCCAGCATATAGCGGCGGTCATCCAGCGCATTTCTACGCTGGCGCTCCATTGTGTTCTGTTGAAGTCCGTTGCTCTAACCAACTGAGCTATAGGGGCGGCATCAGCCTAGCAAGCGCGCAGCACCACAGCATCCATCGCCCGACTACTCTCGGAACGTGGACGATCAGACTCCGGACGTCGATGCCGGGACCGTGCTCGATGAGCGCTACCGCATCGACGCGCTCATCGGCACCGGCGGCATGTCCCGCGTCTACGCGGCCCGCGACCTCCTGCTCGGCCGCACCGTGGCGATCAAGATCATCACGGCGACGGACGACGACCTCGATGCCGGGCAGCGGGTGCGCGCAGAGACTGCCGCGCTAGCCGCGCTCACCCACCCCCACCTGGTCGTTCTGCACGATGCGCGCCTGACCGGCCCCGGCCCGCGCTATCTCGTGATGGAACGCATCGACGGACCGTCGCTGTCGGCGCGGCTGGCGGACGGTCCGATGACGGATGCCGAGGTCACCCGCATCGCCGGCGAACTCGCCGACGCGCTGAGCGCGGTGCACGCCGCCGGCATCGTCCACCGCGACATCAAACCGTCGAACATCCTGCTCGCTGCGAGCACGGCGCCGACCCGGCCGCCGCGCGCGAAGCTCGCCGACTTCGGCATCGCACACCTGCTCGGCTCCGATCGCATCACCCAGCCCGGCTCCCTCATCGGCACAGCGGCCTACCTGGCGCCCGAGGTCGCGCTCGGGAACGCGCCCGCCCCGGCATCCGACGTCTACGCGCTCGGACTCGTCCTCCTCGAGGCGCTCACCGGGACGCGTGCCTTCCCGTCCGCTCAGGGCGCCGCGCAGCTGCTCGCCCGACTTGCGCAGGATCCCGCGATTCCCGATCATCTGTCTCCGCTCTGGGCGGAGCTTCTGCGGGCCATGCTCAGCCGCGACCCGGCTGCACGCCCGAGCGCCGCGGCCATCTCCGACACGCTCGCCGCTCCCCCACGTGAGACCAGCAACGACGAGACCCGTGTTCTCGCCGCGCCGGAGCCGCCCACCGAGCCGGCAGCCGTCGCGGCGGCACGGTTCGATCACGCGGGAGCGACCGAGCGACCGTGGTGGCGACGGACGGGTGTCCTCGTCGGCGGGGGCGCGGCGGTGATGGCGATCGTCGTCGCGCTGGCGGCGTGGTCGGGACTGTCCGGTGCACCGACCGTCGATCCCTCACCGACGGGAGTCGTGGACACGACCCCGACGCCCGCCGTGACGGATGCGAACACCGTCTCGAACCCTGGTAAGGCACCCGCGACCCCCGCGGCCCCGAAAGACAACGGAAACGGCAAAGGTGGCCCCGGCGGCAACAACGGCGGTGGCAAGGGCGGCGGGCCGGGCAAGGGCGGCGGCTGAGCGCCGCCTGCCCCGGTCCGATGCCGTGATCAGCTGCCCTGGACGGTGAAGGACACCGCCTGCACGATCTCTCCGATGACCCACACGATGAGCGAGATCGAGGCGATGAAGCCGACGACCGTCGCCGCGATCCAGGTCCACAGCGGCGCCCAGCCGCCGGCGACGGTGCGGCGGCGCAGCACTACGGCGCGGCCGATCATGTAGACCGCGGATCCGAGGCCGAGCAGCACGAAGAACGACCACGCCCAGCCGAAGGGGGCGACGACGCCGCGGCGTTTCAGCTCGCGCCAGTCCAGCCAGCTGAACACGACGAACGCGGCGTAGAACACCCACCCGACCAGGGAGATGCCCAACGTGCGCGCCTCCCACGACATCAGCTCCGCCGGCACGCCGCTCATCCCCGACGAGGCTTCGCGCGACATCGCCACGACGGCTGCGATGTAGCCGTTCCAGTCGATGAGGAAGACCGACAGGATCGGCAGAACGGATGCCGCGACGGCCAACCACACCCAGACCGTGCTGGTCGGAACGTCGACGACGGGCGGGGTGGCCCCCGGACCGGCGTAGGCGGGTGCGGCAGGATAGGCCGCAGAGCCGCCCATCGCCGGCGCGGCCTGCGGGGAGGAAGTCGGCGGCCCGACGGGCGCAGCAGGGGTGGCGGGTGCGGCAGGGGTGGTCGGCGCTCCGGGCGTCGGGGCGTACTCACCGAACCGGGGCGCCGGGGCGGTCTGCGCCGTCCACTGCGTCCCGTCCCACCAGCGGCGCGCCGCGGGGTCGGCGGGGTCCGGGTACCAGCCGGCCGGGGCGCTCACGCTGCCGCTCCGACCAGCTCGGCGCCCGCGTGAGCGAGCTCGGCGAGCGCAGCATCGGAGGTCTCCGAGGCGACACCGGCGACGAGATCCGTGAGAACGCGCACGCGGAGTCCGTGCTCGATCGCGTCGAGCGCCGACGCGCGCACGCAGTAATCGGTCGCGAGCCCCGCGACGTCCGCGTCCGTGACGCCGTGCACGCTCAGCAGCGATGACACCTTCTCACCGGCATCCGTGGTTCCTTCGAACAGCGAGTAGGCGGGCATGCCCTGTCCCTTCTTCACATGGTGGGTCACGGCATCCGTGACGAGTTCGGCGTCGTAATCGGCCCCGGGCGTGTCGGCGACGCAGTGCACCGGCCAGGTGTCGACGAAGTCGGGGGCGGCATCGGTCGCGAAGTGACCGCCGTTGTCGGTGTGGCCTTCATGCCAGTCACGCGAGGCGATGATGAGGTCATAGTCGCCGGCGTGGGCGGACAGGTATGCCGTCAGGCCGCGCGCGACCGCGTCGCCACCGGCGACGGCGAGCGCTCCGCCCTCCGTGAAGTCATTCTGAACGTCGACGATGAACAGTGCTCTGGTCATACCACCGAGGCTAGCCCTTCGACACCGCTGCGGTCAGCGCTGCCCGTTCACAACTCCCGCGCGTCGTTCCGGTTCTGCCGCCGCGACCGGCGTGTCGTGGCTTCCTCCGCCGGAATGGAGGAGGTCGGAACAGCATCGACGTCCGAGCGCGCGAGGCGCGAGGGCCACCAGATCCGCCGCCCGAGGTCGTAGGTCGCCGCCGGCACCAGCAGCGAGCGCACGACGAAGGTGTCCAGCAGCACTCCGAAGGCGACGATGAACGCGAGCTGGGCGAGGAACAGGATCGGGATCACCCCGAGCGCCGCGAAGGTCGCGGCCAGCACGAGCCCGGCAGAGGTGATGACGCCGCCCGTCGCGACGAGGCCGCGCAGGATGCCGGGCCGGGTGCCGTGCCGCTTCGACTCCTCCCGCACGCGCGACATCAGGAAGATGTTGTAGTCGACGCCGAGCGCCACGAGGAAGACGAAGCCGTACAGCGGCACCGCCGGATCGGCTCCCGGGAAGTGGAACAGGTTGTCGAAGACCAGCGCGCTCACTCCGAGCGCGGCACCGAACGAGAGGATCACGCTCAGGATCAGGATGACCGGGGCGACGACTGCGCGCAGCAGCAGCATCAGGATGACGAGGATGACCGCCAGGATCACCGGGATGATGAGAGTGCGGTCGCGGATCGACGTGTCGTTCGTGTCGAGATCGATCGCCGTCGGTCCGCCGACCAGCGCGACGTCGGATCCGAGCTCGCTCGTGAAGGTCGTCCGCAGGTCGCGCACGGTCTGCTCCGCCGCGAGCGAGTCGGCCTCATCCGACAGCGTCGCCACCAGCAGCACGTCGCCGTCGACCACCGTCGGCTCAGGCGGCGTGGCGCTCGGCGGACCGGCGAGCGTGTACACCGGGGTGCCGCCTTGCACCGAGACACCGACCTGACCCGAGGCGGTCTCTTTGGCGGTCGCCGCGACGGACTCGATGCCGGGCGCCTTCTCGAGCACGGTCACGGCATCCGCGACGCGATCCTGGGGCACGACGATGTATGCGGGACTCCCCGATCCCGCGGCGAAGTGCTGTGCGAGCACGTCCTGCCCGTCGCGGGCCTGCGAGGCTCCCAGCACCAGGTCGCTCTGCGGCACGCCATCGGCCTTGAGCTGCAGCACGCCGACGGATGCCGCGAGCAGCACGACCGTCGAGACGATCCATACCGGCCGCGCATGGCGCGCGACCAGACGGGCCTGGCGACCCCAGAAGCCGCGAACGGGAGCGCTCGGGTCGGTGACGAGACGCTCGGCGTTGTCGCCCGGGTCGCCGTCGGCGCCCTTCGGGATGAAGGGCCAGAACGCCGCGCGCCCGAAGATCGCGAGAAGCGCGGGCAGGAAGGTGAGAGCGGACAGCACCGCGAAGGCGATGCCGATCGAGGCGATCGGCCCGAGCGCGCGGTTGCTGGCGAGGTCGCTGAGCAGCAGGCAGAGCAGGCCCGCGATCACGGTGCCGCCGGAGGCGATGATCGGCTCGAAGGCGCCGCGCCAGGCCATGAGCGCGGCATCCCAGCGCTTCGCCCCCGTGCCGATCGCTTCGCGGAAACGTGCGGTGTAGAGCAGGGCGTAGTCCGTGGCGGCACCGATCACGAGGATGAAAAGGATGCCCTGGACCTGACCGTTGAGCACGAAGATGCCGGCCTTGGCCAGCCACCACACCGTCAGCAGCGCGACGCACAGGGCGAACGTCGAGGTGAGCAGCACGAGGATGGGCAACAGTGGCGATCGGTAGACGATCACCAGGATGATGAACACGGCGCCGAGCGCGACGGCGAGCAGAATCCCATCGATGCCGAGGAACCCGGCCACCAGATCGGCGGTGAAGCCGGCGGGCCCGGTGACCCAGGCTTCCAGACCCGTCGGCAGGTTCTTCTCGATGCTCTCGCGGAGTGCCGTGACCGTCTCACCGACGTCGCCGGCGGTCGAGATCGGCACAAAGAACTGCACCGCTTCGCCGTCCTCGGACGAAATGGCCGGCGAGACCTGCTCGACGCCGTCGACAGCGGAGATCGTGGTCGCCAGCTCGCTGATCTGGGTGAGCTGCGCGGCGCTCAGCACTCCCTCGCCGGTGACGACGACCACGGCCGGGATGCTGTCGCCGCCGGTGAACTGCGAGAGCCGCTCCTGCACCTGGGTCGACTCCGCCGACGACGGCAGGAACGAGGACTGATCGTTGGTGGCGACCTCGTCGACCTTGCCGAAGTACGGGCCACCGATGGAGCCGCCCACCAACCAGATGAGGACGAGCAGAACAGGGATGCCGATGCGCAGCCAGCGGGTGGGGGTGTCGGTGCGACCAGTCATGTCGCTAGCTTATCTAGTAATAATCCGAGCGCGCCACCCCGATCTGCGGGCGCACGCCGCCCTCAGCCGCGAGCGAAGTAGAGCACCCATCCCGCGACGAGACTGACGACCCCCAACGCGAGCATGCCCGCTGCCGACCACGTGAGCGCGCGCAGTCCGGCGGGCCGCCGCTGCAGGCGCATGCGCCCCTGCCAGCCATGGCGATACCAGATGGATGCCGCGTCGGCGTCGCCGATGACCGCGGCGTCGGACGCAGACAACGGTGCACTGTTGGCGTCACCGTCTGCGTCGAACCAGCGGACGATCGGATCACCGCCGTCACGGTCGATGATGGCCTCCGCCGGCAGCCATGTCCCGTCTGCCGCCCAGGCGACCACGACGGCGATCGCGAGGACGAGGAAGGCACCGAAACCCACCCAGGTGAAGATCTCGATCAGCGCGTCGATCGCGTGATCCATCGGTCTCCCCGAAGTCGGTGAAGAAGTGGAGCCGCCTAAGGGAATCGAACCCTTGACCTATTCATTACGAGTGAATCGCTCTGCCGTCTGAGCTAAGGCGGCGCAAGGAGCCGGAGCGCCATGCACGATCACCGATCTTACAGGGTCCGGAGCCCGGTCGCGAACCACGACGGCGACCGCCTCACCCGCGCGGTGTCGCCGTGTTACGGAGCGATTCCACGACCTCGGTCGACTGTGCCTACCGTGGATCAGGCACCGCGACGAGGCGAGCGCGGGGAGCCGAGAGATCCCGCGCGACGCGGTGCCCCGATCCACAAGGAGCACCACCATGTCCCGAAAGTCCCTGGCCGCGATCCTGGCCGTTCCCCTTGCCCTTCTTCTGAGCGCCTGCGCATCCGGCGCCGCCGCCCCCGCGGAGGGCACCGGCGGCGCGCAGGACACCGTCCGCATCGGTGTCGTCGGCGCGGGCGACCCGTACTGGCAGACCTACAAGAATGCTGCGGCCGCCGAAGGGATCAACGTCGAGATCGTGAACTTCGACGCCTACGACCAGCCCAACCCCGCCCTGTCTGCGGGCGAGCTCGACCTCAACCAGTTCCAGCACATCATCTACCTCGCGACCTACAACGTGAAGGCGGGCGACGATCTGGTCCCGGTCGGTGCGACTGCGATCTACCCGCTGGGCCTGTACTCGACGAAGTACAAGAGCGTCGCGGACATCCCGGACGGTGGCACGATCGCCGTCCCCAACGACGAGTCCAACCAGGCACGCGCCCTGCTCGTGCTGCAGTCGGCCGGCTTGATCTCGCTCAAGGGCGGCGGATCGATCTTCTCGACCGTGGCCGACATCCAGCCCGGGTCCAAGGCGAAGGTCGAGGCCGTGGCCGCCGACTTCACGGCATCCTCCCTCCCCGATTTCGCCGGAGCCGTCGTCAACAACGACTTCGTCGCCAAGTCCGGACTGACCAAGGACCAGCTTCTCGCGCAGGACGACCCGTCCGATCCCGCGGCCTTCCCGTACATCAACGTCTTCGCCGCCAAGGCGAAGGATGCCGACAACCCGACGTACCAGAAGCTCGTGAAGATCTACCAGGAGACGGCATCGGTGCAGCAAGGGGTGCTCGACGCATCCGGCGGCAGCGCCGTGCTGCTGAAGACGCCGGTCGCCGACCTCGTCAGCTCGCTCAAGAAGACCGAGGACGACATCCGCGCCCAGCAGTGACCCCCGCGCATGCGCCCCCGCCTACGGGCAGGGCCGCATGCGCGCGTTCGTCGTCCGTCCATCGACACCGAGCGAGATCTCATGAGCCTCATCCGACTGGTCTCCGCAACCAAGACCTATCCGCCGCAGACGAAGGGCGCTCCACCCGTCGTCGCCCTCGACGACGTCTCACTTCAGATCGCGGCCGGCGAGGTGTGCGGCGTCATCGGCTACTCGGGGGCGGGCAAGTCCACCCTCCTGCGCCTGATCAATGCCCTCGAGATCCCCACGACAGGCGCGGTCGAGATCGACGGCACCGACATCACGCGGCTGCCCGAACGGCAGCTGCGCCGCCTCCGCTCCGATATCGGGATGATCTTCCAGCAGTTCAACCTCTTCGACTCGCGCACCGTCGCGGGCAACATCGCCTACCCGCTCGAGGTCGCCGGCAGGCCGCGGAGCGAGATCCGCCATCGCGTGGCCGAGCTGCTCGACTTCGTCGGCCTCGCCGCCCGGGCGAACGCCTACCCGGAACAGCTCTCGGGCGGGCAGAAGCAGCGCGTCGGCATCGCCCGCGCTCTCGCGACGAGCCCTCGCATCCTCCTCGCCGACGAGGCCACGAGCGCCCTCGACCCCGACACCACACAGGAGGTTCTCGCTCTCCTGCGACGCGTGAATCGTGAACTCGGCGTGACGATCGTGCTCATCACGCACGAGATGGAGGTGATCCGGGTCATCGCCGACCGCGTCGTCGTCATGGAGGGCGGTCGTGTCATCGAGTCCGGCGGCGTGTTCGACGTACTCTCCGCCCCCCAGCACCCCGCCACCGCACGCTTCGTGGCGAGCGTCATCGACGAGGTCCCCCGCGGCGCCGACCTTGCTGCACTGCGCGCGCGGCACGACGGGCGCATCGTCACCATCGACGTCCGCGAGGGCGAGGGTTCCGCGCAGGCCCAGGTCTTCGCGACCCTTGCCGCGCACGGCGTGAGATTCGAAGTCGTCCACGGCGGTATCAACGACATCCACGGTCGAGTGTTCGGCCACCTCACCCTCGCGCTCACCGGCGAGGCGGATGCCGTGGAGCGCGCACTGGCGGCGGCATCCACCGTCGCTCGTCTGACCGAGGAGGACACTCGTGGATAGGCTCATCACTCTTCTGCCGCAGCTCTGGGACGCGACGGTCGAGACCCTCTACGTCGCCTCCGCCGGGCTGCTGCTCGGCGGCCTCGGCGGCCTGGTGCTCGGAATGGCGCTCTACGCCACGCGGGCCGGCAGCCTCTTTCCACACCGCGTGGTGTTCGGGGTTCTCAACGTCATCGTGAACACTTTCCGTCCGATACCGTTCATCATTCTGCTCGCCGCCGTCCAACCGATCGCCCGCGGCATCGGACTTCCCGGCATCGGCGTGCCGTTCGCGATCTTCGCGATCACGATCGCGTCGCTGTTCGCGATCAGTCGCATCGTCGAACAGAACCTGCTGACGGTGCGCCCGGGCGTGGTGGAGGCGGCGCGCGCCGCGGGAGCGAGCCGCTCCAGGATCCTGTTCCGACTGATCCCGCGCGAGGCGCTCGGCCCGCTCCTGCTGGGTTACACCTTCGTCGTCGTCGCCCTCGTGGACATGACGGCGATGGCCGGCGCCATCGGCGCGGGCGGTCTCGGCGAGTTCGCCATCAACTACGGCTTCAAACAGTTCAACCCGTGGGTGACGTGGTCGGCGGTGCTCGTGATCATCGTCATCGTGCAGCTCGTGCAGCTCGTGGGCAACGCCCTCGCTCGACGCGTCCTGCGTCGTTAGCGATCAGCAGGTGAGGCCGTTGGTCGGCACGGTACCGTCGACGAGATAGGACTCCACGGCCTTGTCGACGCAGGCGTTGCCCTTGTTGTAGCCGGTGTGGCCCTCGCCTTGGCGGGTGATCAGCACGCCCGAAGACAGCTGCTGCGCGAGCGACACCGACCACGCGTACGGGGTGGCCGGGTCGTTCGTCGTGCCGACGACGACGATCGGAGCCGCCCCATCGGCGGTGATCTTCTCACGCACGCCGGTGGGCGGATACGGCCACACCTCGCAGACGTCGACGCCCTGCCAGTACGGGGCGATCGTCGGCGCCTTCTGCTTCACGAGCGCGTCGGCGGCATCCTTGTCGGCCTGCGCGGTGTCGAGCGGGTAGTCCATGCAGTTGTAGGCACGGAACGCCTCGGTGGAGTTGTCCTGGTAGGTGCCGTTGGAGCGCGCGTAATAGAAGTCCGCGAGCTGGAACGCCGTGTCGGGCTTGCCGGCGAGGGCATCCGACAGAGCGGTGGACAGATACGTCCAGCTGTCCTGCGAGTACAGGGCGGCGATGATCGCCGTCATCAGCGTGTCGGCGCCGAGCTTGCGGCCGTCCGAAGCGGTGAGCGGCACGCGGTCGACGCTGGCCAACAGGGTGCCGAGCGCCGCCATGCCCTCATCGACCGTGCCGGAGAACGGACAGCTGCGGCTCTGCAGACAGTCCGTCATGTACGCCCGCAGCGCCGACTCGAACCCGATCGCCTGCGTCGTGCTCACGTCGAGCCCGGAAACCGACGGATCGATCGCGCCGTCGAGCACGAGTCGTCCGACCCGTTCGGGGAACAGCTTCGCGTAGGTCGCGCCCAGGAAGGTGCCGTAGGAGTAGCCGAGATAGTTGAGTTTGCTGTCCCCGAGCACGGCGCGCAGCAGATCCATGTCGCGCGCCGCATTGTCGGTGGTGATGTACGGCAGGATGCCGCCGCTGTTGGCCTCGCAGGCCGCGACGAAGTCGCGGTTTCGCGCCGTCAGCTCGTCGGTCCACCCCTGGCTGCCGCGCGGATCGGCGGGAATGTCGAAGAGGTAGGCGTCCATCGCTGACGGGTCGAAACACCGCACCGCGGTCGAGCGGCCGACGCCGCGGGGGTCGAAACCGATGACGTCGTAGGCGTTCGACAGCGCGGAGCCCACCGCGAACGACGAGGACTGGGCGATGAGGTCGTACCCGCTCGCGCCCGGACCTCCCGGGTTGGTCAGGAGTGAGCCGATCGGCGCCCCGTCCGTCGCGGCGCGTCGGATGACGGCGAGATCGATCGTCCCGACAGCAGGGTCGGACCAGTCCAGCGGGGCCGTCACCGTGGTGCAGTCGAAACGGCCGGCATCGCTCCCGGTGCACGCCTTCCAGCCCAGCGTCTGCCCGTAGAACTGCTCGAACCCGGCCGGAACGCCCTCGACGTCGGGCTGGCGGCTCGGCGCCGGCGTGGCCGCGCTCTCGGGCGGGATCGCCGCATAGAGGCATCCGGTGAGCATCGTGGATGCCGCGGCGACGGATGCGACCGCGATCAGCGCACGGCGGATGAGGGTTCGGCGGGGACGGCGGGGTGTCTCGGTCACAGGGTCCTCCCGCTCGCGACGGTCACGAGCATGCTCTCCAGGGCCAGGGCGGGGGCGGCGTTGCCCTCCAGGTTGGTGCGGGTGGCGGCGATCGCGTCGAGCACGACGAGCGTCCGCGGGGCGCTCCACGCGGCCGCGAGTGCTGCCAGACCGTCGGCCAACTCGCGGTTGATGAGATCGTCGTCGCGGCCGAACTGCAGCATCAGAACGTCGCGGAACATCGACTCGAGATCGGTCAGGACGCGGTCGATGCCGTCACGCAGACTCCGGGTGGCCCGGCGCTTCTGATCGTCTTCTAGCGCGCTGAGCTGGCTGCGCACGGCAGGCGGCACCGCGGCTCCCGGGGTGATGCCCAGCGTCCGCAACAGCCCCTCCCGCTCGGCCTCGTCGCGCTCGGTGGTCAGCGCCTTCGCGTCGTCGGTGGCCAGCTGCACGATGCGCGCCGCTGTTTCGACCGCGGACCCGACACCGCGCACGGACAGCACGGCGCGGAGGGTCTCGTCACGACGCGCCCGCGCGTCGGCATCCGTCGCGAGGCGCACGGCCATGCCGATGTGACGCTGCGACAGACGCGCCGCCTGCTCGGCGGTCTGCTCGTCCACACCCGTGCGGGCGACGATGAGCCGGGCGACGTCGGCGACGTCGGGCTCGCGCAGGCGCAGCGTGCGCACGCGCGAACGGATCGTGGGCAGGAGGTCGGCCTCGCTGGGCGCGCAGAGGATCCACACCGTGCGCTCGGGAGGCTCTTCGAGTGCCTTCAGCAGCACGTTGCTGGTGCGTTCGATCATGCGATCGGCATCTTCCATCACCATGACGCGGTACCGACCCAGCGACGGCGAGAAGTAGGAGCGTTCGACGAGGGCCCGCGCATCCTTGATGGAGATGATGACGCCCTCGGTGCGCAGCGCCGTGAGGTCGGGGTGCGTTCCCGCGAGCACCTGCCGCATGGCCGCCTCGTCGCCCGGTTCGGCGATGAGCGCGGCGGCGAAGGCCGCGGCCAGCGTCGAGCGGCCCGATCCGGCCGGACCCGTGATCAGCCAGGCGTGGGCGAGCTGGCTGGGATCGGATGCCGCGGCCTGCAGCTGCTGCAGCGCCTCGTCCTGTCCCCACACCTCGCCCCACGGCACGTCATGCACGCCACCGCCCGGTTCCCGCCCCGTGGCAATCGCCGCCTCCGCCGTCATGCCCCCAGCCTACGTGCCCGCACCGACAAGCCCCCGCCCCCGTTACTTTCTTTGTGGCCCGGATGGAGGGATCCTGAGGGTTGACGGCCTGCCGGGCTCGGCATGATTGCTGCCCCCTGTCGAAGTCATGATCTGGGGGGTGTTGTCACCGGGCCTGGTTGGCGGTGTGTGATCGCTGATAGGGGCTGGACCCGAGCTGCTGCTCGAGGCCGTTCGTAACGTGGATGCCGAGACGCGCCGCCTGCGGTTGCCGTCGTTTGCGAAACCGGATGGAGGACGAGGTGGTCACAAGCATCGACAGGTACGACGAGGTCGACGTGTTCGTCGGGCTCGACGTCGGCAAAGGCGAACATCACGCGGTCGCTCTGGATCGGGCGGGCCAGCGGCTCTACGACCGGCCGCTCCCGAATGACGAGCGCAGGCTCAAGGCGGTGCTCGACCAGCTCGCCGCGCACGGCACCGTGCTGCTGGTCGTCGACCAGCCCGCGACGGTCG
Organism: Microbacterium sp. MRS-1; assembly: GCF_000585455.1. Classification (NCBI taxonomy): domain Bacteria; kingdom Bacillati; phylum Actinomycetota; class Actinomycetes; order Micrococcales; family Microbacteriaceae; genus Microbacterium; species Microbacterium sp. MRS-1. Next base: position 90,681 of record NZ_JAUF01000018.1, on the reverse strand, counting down.
GCGCGCTTCCCGTCGCGCTCGCGCAGGCCAACGGCGTACTCGTGGGCTACCTGCCCGGTCTGGCGATGCGACGCATCGCTGACCTGCATCCGGGCGAGGCGAAAACCGACGCCCGTGACGCGTTCATCATCGCGGAGACCGCGCGGACGATGCCGCACACGCTGCGGTCGATCCAAGTGACCGACGAGCAGGTCGCCGAGCTCTCCATGCTCTGCGGGTTCGATGACGACCTCGCAAGTCAGATCACTCAAGTCTCGAACCGGATCAGAGGCCTGCTGACGCAGATCCACCCCGCTCTGGAACGCGTGCTCGGCCCGCGACTGGACCACCCCGCGATCCTCGACTTGCTGGCGCACTACCCGTCTCCGGCCGCGATGCGCACCGCTGGCGAGAAGCGACTCGGGAACCGGCTGCTCAAGAACGCGCCCCGCAAAGGCCGCGTCTGGGCGGCTGAGATCCTCACGGCTCTCGGCGAGCAGACGGTCGTGGTCACGGGCACCGGTGCTGCCGCGCTCGTGCTCCCCCGCCTGGCAGAGCAGCTCGCGGCGCTGCGTCGGCAGCGTGACGAGATCGCCATCGAGGTTGAGAAGCTCGTCGATCAGCACCCTCTTCAGCCGGTCCTGACGAGCATGCCCGGAGTCGGCGTCAGGACCGCAGCCCGACTCCTCACCGAGGTCACCACGAAGAGCTTCCCAACCGCCGGGCACCTAGGGCGTGTCTGACAAAGGTTGAGGCGACGGGCTGAGAGTCTCGTTTGGTGTCTCGGTTTCAGATGCTCTCGGATGCTCAGTGGTCGTTGATCGAAGATTTGCTGCCCCGTCCGACGGGCCGGCCCGGACGGAAGTTCTCTGACGCGCGACTGATGGTCGAGGCGATCATCTACCGGTATCGGTGCGGGATCGCGTGGCGGGATCTGCCGGAGGTGTTCGGGCCGTGGCAGACGGTATGGACGTGGCATCGCCGGATGGCGTTCGACCAGACCTGGGATCGGGTGCTCGCGAAACTCACCGCCGCGGCGGACGCGGCCGGCGTGGTGGACTGGTCGTTGTCGGTGGACTCCACCATCGCGCGCGCGCATCAACATGCGACGAACACCACGCGCCTCACAGGGGGCTGGATCGAGTTACAAGAATCTGCGGGAAGAGCCGCCTGATCACGGCATCGGCCGCTCCCGCGGCGGCCTGTCGACGAAGATCCATCAGCTGGTGGACGGCAACGGACTCCCGCTGGTTACGCTGATCACTCCGGGTCAGGCGGGCGACTCGCCGATGTTCCTGCCGCTGATGGCACAGCTGCGGGTCGGCCGGGATGTTGGCCGGCCCCGCACCCGCCCGGACTCCGTGCGTGCCGACAAGGCCTACTCGTCTCGCGCGATCCGCGGCCATCTCCGCTCCCGCGGGATCAGGGCCGTCATTCCCGAACCCGACGACCAGAAGGGCCATCGCAAGCGTCGCGGGTCACGCGGAGGCAGACCTGTCGAACTCGACGCCGACGACTACAAGAACCGCAACGTCATCGAGCGCCGCTACTGCCACATCAAGCAATGGCGCGGCCTCGCCACCCGCTACGACAAACACGCCGTCGTCTACCGCGCTGCCGTCGTCCTCAACGCCGTCCTCGCCTGGACCAAGACTTTGTCAGACACGCCCTAGCCGCCTACGCCGGCCTCGCACCCGTCACCCGCCGATCCGGATCCTCGATCCGCGGCGAGCACCCCTCCCGGCGCGGAAACAAGATCCTGAAACGAACGATGTTCCTCTCCGCATTCGCCGCGCTCCGCGACCCCGAATCCCGCGCCTACTACGACCGCAAGATCGCACAGGGCAAACGACACAACCAAGCGCTCATCGCCCTCGCAAGGCGCCGCTGCGACGTCCTCTACGCCATGCTCCGCGACGGCACCCTCTACCAGCCGCACGTCACCGAATCCGCCCTTGCCGCTTGACAAACGACATAGGGGCACCCTCCCGCCCTCCCGCGAGCCGCCATGATTATGCGCACCGGAGCATGGCGGCTCGGCGAGAAGACAGCGGCTCGGCGAAGGGGGCGGGGTCAGGACAGGAGGTGGTGGAGGCGGGCCCGCACGGCGGCGGCGAGCTCGTCGGCGGGCAGCGCGGCGTCCAGCACCAGGAAGCGAGCGGGGTCCGCCGCCGCAAGGGCGAGGAACGCGGAGCGCACGCGCTCATGGAACTCGCTCTTTTCGGCCTCGAGGCGGTCGAAGGGCTTGTCCGCCGCGTCGAGGCGCCGCCGCGCGACAGCCGGGTCGAGGTCGAGCAGCACCGTCAGATCCGGCAGCGCCCCCTCGGTGGCCCACATCGACAGATCCCGCACCTGCTCGGCATCCAGCACGCGTCCCGCGCCCTGGTAGGCCACGGAGGAATCGAGATAGCGGTCCTGAATCACCACGTCGCCGCGCGCCAGCGCCGGCCGCACGAGCGTGGCCACGTGCTGGGCGCGGTCCGCGGCGTACAACAGCGCCTCGGCCCGCGGCGCGACCTCGCCGCGATGGTGCAGCACGATCTCGCGGATGAGCACACCCACCTCAGTGCCGCCGGGTTCGCGCGTGCGCACGACGGTGCGCTGCTGCTCACGCAACCAGTTCTCCAGACGCGTGGCCTGCGTGGTCTTGCCGGTGCCGTCGCCGCCCTCGAAGGTGACCCAGATCCCGCGGGTCATTTCTTCTTGGCGGCCGGCTTGCGCGTGGTCGTCGCTCGCCGGGTGGTGCGCTTGGGCGCGGGACCTTTGGCGCGCTTGTCCGCCAGCATCTGCACGGCGACCTCGAACGTGATGTCATCGGCGGTCTGCCCACGCGGGATGGTGACATTCGTGGTGCCGTCGGTGACGTACGCGCCGAACCGACCGTCCTTGATGCGGATGGGCTTGGCGGACACCGGGTCGGCTTCGAACTCCTTGAGGAAGCTCGCGGCGCGGTTCGCGTACTTCGGCTGCGCGTAGATCTCCAGAGCCTGCTCGAGCGTGATGTCGAAGATCTGGTCTTCGCTCGTGAGCGACCGCGAGTCCGTGCCCTTCTTCAGGTACGGACCGTAGGGACCGTTCTGAGCCGTGATGGGCGCCTGCGTCTCGGGGTCGACGCCGACGGTGCGCGGCAGCGAGAAGAGCTTCAAAGCGGTCTCGAGGTCGATCGTCTCGGGCGACATGCTCTTGAACAGCGACGCGCGACGCGGTTTCGGCGCTTCGACCTTCTTCTTCGCGACGCGCTTCTTCGGAGCCCCCTCGGCCACCACCGGCTCGGGCTCGGGCTCGGGCTCGGCGGGCAGCACCTCTTCGAGGTAGGGGCCGAAGCGTCCGTCCTTCACGACGATGTCGCGCCCGTTGTCCGGGTTCTGCCCGAGCACGCGGTCGCCGGCGATCGGGGCGTCGATGAGCTCGCGCGCCTTCTCGGGGGTGAGCTCGTCGGGGGCCAGATCGCTCGGGACGTTGACGATGCGCGTCGTGCCGTCATCGTTGGGCACGTCGAGGTAGGGCCCGTAGCGTCCGAAGCGGAGTGTGGCGACGTCGCCGATCTTGGTGGCGTTGATCTCGCGCGCGTCGATCTCGCCGAGGTTGTCGAGGATGTGGCGCAGACCGACGTGGTTCTCGGAGCCGAAGTAGAACTCGTTCAGCCACGCGACCCGCTGCTGCTCGCCGCGGGCGATCGCGTCGAGATCGTCTTCGAGCGCCGCGGTGAAGTCGTAGTCCACGAGGTCTGCGAAGTGCTCCTCGAGCAGTCGGACGACGCTGAACGCAAGCCAGCTCGGAACCAGTGCCTGGCCCCGCTTGGTGACGTACTCGCGGTTGATGATGACGTCGATGATGCTCGCGAAGGTGGATGGGCGGCCGATCCCCTTCTCCTCGAGCGCCTTGACCAGCGAAGCCTCGGTGTAGCGGGGCTTCGGGCTCGTCGCGTGGCCCTTGGGCTCGACGTCGCTCAGAGAGAGCACGTCGCCGACGGCGAGCGCCGGAAGGGACTGATCGTCGGACTTGTCCGCGTCGCCACGCTTCTCGTCCCGTCCCTCTTCGTAGGCCTCGAGGAAGCCTTTGAAGGTGTAGACCGTGCCCGATGCGGTGAAGGCGGCCGTCCGACCTGCGGCTTCGGTCTCGAGCGTCACCGTGGTCGTTTCGTACTTCGCATCCGACATCTGCGAGGCGACGGTGCGCTTCCAGATGAGCTCGTACAGACGCAGCTCGTCGCGGTCGAGCGAGGACGCGACGGATGCCGGGGTGCGGAACGCATCACCGGAGGGGCGGATCGCCTCGTGGGCCTCCTGCGCGTTCTTGCTGTTGTTGCGGTAGCTGCGCGGGTTGACCGGCACGGCCTTGTCGCCGTAGAGGGCGACGGCCTGGGTGCGCGCGGCGGTGACGGCCTGCGTCGACAGGGCCGTCGAGTCGGTGCGCATATAGGTGATGAAGCCCTTCTCGTAGAGCCGCTGCGCGACGCCCATGGCGTGCTTGGCGCTCATCGAGAGCTTGCGTCCGGCCTCCTGCTGCAGGGTGGAGGTGGTGAACGGGGGCTTCGGGCTGCGGGTGCCGGGCTTGGCTTCGACGGCGGTGACGGTGGCGTCGCCTCGCGTCTCGATCGCGGTGGCAAGTTCACGCGCCTGTGATTCCGTCAGCACGACGACGGCCTTCTTGAGCTGACCGGCGTCGTCGAAGTCGGTGCCGCGGGCCAGCGGCGCGCCGTCGAGGCGGGCGAGGCGCGTGGCGAAGGACTCCTGTCCGGAGGCGGCGAGTGCCTCCACATCCCAGTAGGAGGCCGAGACGAACGCCATCCGCTCACGCTCGCGATCGACGACCAGGCGGGTGGCCGCCGACTGCACGCGCCCGGCGGAGGTGCCCTGACCGACCTTGCGCCGGGTGACGTCGGACACGTCCCACCCGTACAGACGGTCGAGGATGCGGCGTGTCTCCTGAGCGTCGACCAGCGCGAGATCGAGCTCGCGAGTGTTGTCGACGGCGGCGCGGATGGCGTCCTTGGTGATCTCGTGGAACACCATGCGCTTGACGGGGACCTTGGGCTTGAGTGCCTCCAGGAGGTGCCACGCGATGGCTTCGCCTTCGCGGTCTTCATCGGTTGCGAGCAGGAGCTCGTCGGCGTTCTTCAGGGCGCGCTTGAGTTCGGCGACGGTCTTCTTGCCGCGCTCGCTCTCCACGTACAGAGGAGTGAAGCCGTTCTCGATGTCGATCGAGTACTTCCCGACCGAGGTCTTCTTCAGTTCGGCGGGAATGTCCTTCTTGTCCGCAAGGTCACGAATGTGACCGACCGAGCTGAGCACCTCGTATCCGTCGCCCAGGTATCCCTGGATCGACTTCATCTTCGTCGGCGACTCGACGATGACGAGCTTCTTGCCCCCAGCACTCTTGACAGCTGCCACGTGGCGTCCTTTCTCCGATGCACACCATACACACCGCCCCATGGGGAAGACGCTGGGAGCGGACCGGTCATTCCCTCCCCGACGGCGGTCCGGCACGCGCGCGGGCTTCGGCGCCGAGCAGGCCGCCGCCGACGCGGACGCGAACGGTGGCGGTCATCTCGACGACCGCGCACGCGATGAGTTCCGCCCCCACGGAGGCGGCCACCTCGGCCGCGCGATCGCACGGCACGCCGACGGCAGCTCCGGTCACGGCATCCGCGGCGGCGAGAGCCGCGGCGTCGGCCGCTCCCGCCGCGCGAGCGGAGTGGACCGAGGCGGCGCCGACCGCGCCGACTCCCACCGCTGCCGCCGCGGCGACGGCGAAAGCGCCGAGCGCGGCGGCGGACCCAGCCATCAGGCGGACTCCCCACCGCGCGCGTCGAACGTATCCGCCGACACCATGCTCACCGCCCGCCGTCGAGAGCGCAGGAGCGCGCGCTCAGCTCGGGAAGGGGCAGCGGCACGCGGACGCCGGCGGAGGCCGTCACGCAGACGAGGTCGCCGTCCGCGGCGATCGCATCGAGACGCGCATCGGCGATGGTCGCAACGAGCTCGGCGACCCGATCGGGCTCCCCGCGAGCGGCGAGTCGCGCGGCCTGCGCAACCGCCTGCTCCAGACGCACGAGGCGACCCACGGCACTCAGAGAGCCCGCGGTCAGGGCGATGAGAAGGACGACCGCGGGCACGATGACGGCGAATTCGGCAGTCGCGGATCCGCCGTCATCGCACCGGCGGATCATGCGACCGTCAGGGCGCGGCGGACGAGGTCGGTGAGGATGCCGCGGACCTCATCGCTGCGCATGATCATGACCAGCAGCCCGGCGAAGGCCACGGCGGCCATGGTGGCCACGGCGTACTCCGCGGTGGCCGCCCCCGACTCGTCGGCGTAGAGCTCGCGCGCACGTCGCAGCGTGAGCGGCGGCAGAGCGGTGGCCCCGCCGCTCGTGAGCGTGATGGGCGAAGGATGGAACATGCAGAGTCCTACTTTCTCTCGGTGTGGAAGGGGGCACGTCAGGCCGCCGGCGATCCCGCGGACGTGAGGAGGGGCGTCGACCCGCTGAGGACCGAGATCAGCAGGGGGGCGACGCCGAGAAGAAGGAAGGCGGGCAGGGTGCAGACACCCATCGGCAGGAGCAGCCGAGAGCTGAGGCGAGCGGCGCGCAGCCGGCCGTCCGTGCGCGCCCTGCGACGCTGCTCTGCCGCGTCCGCACGCAGCAACTCCACCGCGCGCGCACCGGCACGTCGTGAGAGCCGAAGCATCGCGTGGACGTCGGCTTCGATCTCGCCCGCGCCCGCAGCGGTGGTCACGGCGAGGGCGCGCTCGACCGACACGCCCCCACTGAGAGCGATCGCCACGATCTCGCTCTGCAGTCCCGCCAGCCGCCTGTCGGGCTCCGCCCGAGCGACGAGGCGCGCCGTCCAGAGGCGCGCTGCGAGCATGAGCGCGGCGCCGGTGGCGATGCAGCCGATTCCGACCGGGTGCACCAGCACCGCGGCCACGTCGAATCCGAGGGCGATCCCGAGAAGGATCGCGACGACAGGCAACCACGCGACGAGGCGCGCCGTGGCCCGAGGGTCGGCAAGGGCCACGGCGACGTCATCGCGCATCTCGGCAGCTGATCGCAGCGCGCCGGCGAACTGGCGAAGACTCGGCGCCAGCGGAGCTCCGACCGTCTGGGCGACGCGCCAGGCCACCGCGACGTCGGTCCACGCCCCTCCCAGCCGATCCATGTTCTCCGTCGGATCGAGCAGCGGGTGGTGCTGCGGAGGAGGAACGCCCTCCGCGTCCCCTCCGCCGTCGGGCGCAGCCTCGTCGAGGAGGCGCAGCGCCGTGGCATCGCCGTCCTCCGCCAACAGTGACCACGCCTGCGCCGGCGCGACACCGGCCTCCAGCAGGACGGCGAGCCTCTGCAACGTCTCGGCGGCCTCCGTGGCGTCAGCCGGGGCAGCCTTCATGGCACGGCCGCCATTTCCAACCGACCATGGCCGTCGAGCCCGGGCCGGGCGAAACCGACCACGCGACGAATGCCGTCCGGACCGCGCTCGACGTGCACCACGACACCGATCGCGCTGACGACGTGGCGCGCGAGCGCCCGATCGTCCATTCCGGCGAGAGCGCCCAGCGCTTCGAGCCGAGCGGGCAGATCGGCGATACGGCCGACGTGCACCGTGCCCGCGCCGCCCTCGTGACCCGTGTTCAGGGCGGTCAGCAGTTCGCGGACCTCCTCGCCACGACACTCTCCGACGACCAGCCGATCGGGCCGCATCCGCAGGGCTTCGCGGACGAGACGCGACAGCGGAACGGCGCCGGCGCCTTCGAGATTCGGTTGGCGCGCTTCGAGACGCACGTGGTGCGGATGGTCCACCCGCAACTCGGCGACGTCCTCGATCGTGACGATTCGCTCCTGGGGCGGCACCAGGCCCAACAACGCCGACAGCAGCGTGGTCTTGCCCGCACCCGTCGCGCCCGACACGAGGATGTTCCGACGCGCCGTGACCAGTTGCTCGAGCCGCTTCTGGGTCTCGGCATCGCAGAGGCCGCGACGGGCGAGCTCGTCGAGGTCGGGGACATCGACCTGCGGCAGACGAATCGATATGGCCGCGCCCGCGCACGCGACCGGGGGAAGCACCGCATGCACGCGCGCGCCGTGCTCCCACCGCACGTCGACCACGGGTGAGGCGTCGTCGAGGTGGCGCCCGCCGATGCCGACGAGCGCGACGGCCAGCGCGCGCAGCTGATCGGCATCCGCCCGCCAATCGACGACCGGCACGGCCCCGGCGCCGCGGTCGACGAACAGGCCATCCGTACCGTTGATGAACACGTCCGTCACCTCGGGATCGCTCAGGAGGTGACGAAGCGGCTCGAGGGCCGGATGATCGGGAAGGCGTCGGCGCCGCGCACGACGCCGCAAGATCGGCGCCGACACCATCGCGGGCTCCGCCGCGTCGGCACGAACACGTGCCACGGACTCGACGCCACGTTCGTCGACAACGAACCGACGTACCGCCTCCGGAACGCGGCGTGTGCCGCGACGGTGGGCGACGAAAGGCTCGGACATACCCCGACGCTACGTGCGCCTCGGGCGGCGACGGCGGGCGGCGACGTCATCCGTGAGCAACGCACCGACCGCCGCCTCTGGGGAGGAGCCGGCGGGGGTGGAAAGAGAGAAGGCGGCATCCCATAGGGGGAGATGGGATGCCGCCACGCGACATCCCGGAATCGGGGGTGGTCGGGAGTCGCGCTGCCTGAATCGAAGTTCGGCCGGATCGAGCATACGCAGACGCCCCGCCGGGCTCCACTCGAAAACGCGTGTCGACGCTGATATATCGGTGAAACCACGGACCTGCGCCACAGGGCTCGCCCCCTCCTTCCGGAGGTAGTGCCGTGTCGGTCGCGGTCGCTAGATTTCGTGAGTCGTCCGGGACCCGATCCCGCCACCGCCGCAAAGGAGCGCGCAGATGAGCAGCCAGATCGAACACCTGCTGAATGAAACCCGCCGGTTCGCCCCCTCCCCCGAGTTCGCCGCGGATGCCGTCGCCACCGCCGATCTCTACGCGCAGGCGGATGCCGACCGTGAAGGATTCTGGGCCGAGCAGGCCCGGAGCCTGCACTGGCACACCCCGTTCACCCAGGTCCTGGACTGGACGAACCCGCCTTTCGCCCAGTGGTTCGCCGACGGCGAGCTCAACGTCGCGTACAACTGCCTCGACCGCCACCTCGCGGCCGGCAACGGCGACCGCGTCGCCCTGCTGTGGGAAGGCGAGCCGGGCGATGAGCGCCGGATCACCTACGCCGAACTGACCGAGGAGGTCAAGCGGACGGCGAACGTGCTGGAGCATCTCGGCATCGGAGCCGGCGACCGGGTCGCCATCTACCTGCCGATGATCCCCGAGGCGATCGTCGCGATGCTCGCGGTCGCCCGGATCGGCGCCATCCACTCCGTGATCTTCGGCGGGTTCTCGGCCGACAGCCTGCGCTCGCGCATCGACGATGCAGGAGCGAAACTCGTCATCACCGCCGACGGCGGATACCGCAAGGGACGCGTCTCGCCCCTCAAGCCGGCGGTGGACCAGGCCCTGGGCGACCGCGGCGAGGGGCTTCAGGAGAGCGTGGAACATGTGCTGGTGGTGCGCCGCGCCGACAACGAGATCTCCTGGACCGAGGGTCGCGACATCTGGTGGCACGACGCGGTTCCCGCGGCATCCGCCGAGCACGAGGCTCAGCCGTTCCCGGCGGAGAATCCCCTGTTCATCCTCTACACCTCGGGGACGACGGGAAAGCCCAAGGGCATTCTGCACACCTCGGGCGGCTATCTGACGCAGGCGGCGTTCACCAACCGGGTCGTGCACGACCTGCACCCGGCCTCGGACGTCTTCTGGTGCACGGCCGATATCGGCTGGATCACCGGGCATTCCTACGTCACGTACGGCCCGCTCGCCAACGGCGCCACCCAGGTGCTCTACGAGGGCACGCCCGACGCGCCGCATCCGGGCCGGTGGTGGGAACTGGTGGAGAAGTACGGCGTCACCATCCTGTACACCGCGCCGACGGCGATCCGTTCGTTCATGAAGCTCGGGCGCGAGATCCCGCAGAAGTTCGATCTGTCCTCGCTGCGTCTCCTCGGCTCAGTGGGCGAACCCATCAACCCCGAGGCGTGGATGTGGTACCGATCGATCATCGGCGGCGATGCGGCCCCCATCGTCGACACGTGGTGGCAGACCGAGACGGGCGCGATCATGGTGTCGGCACTGCCCGGAGTCACCGAAACCAAGCCGGGATCGGCTCAGGTGCCGCTTCCCGGAATCGGCATCGACGTCGTCGACGACGAAGGCACGCACGTCGGCAACGGCAACGGGGGCCTGCTGGTCATCACGAAGCCGTGGCCCTCGATGCTGCGCGGCATCTGGGGCGACCCGGAACGTTTCGTCGAGACCTACTGGGAGAAGTTCCAGGACAAGGGCTTCTACTTCGCGGGCGACGGTGCGCGCCTGGACGATGACGGCGACGTCTGGTTCCTCGGCCGGGTCGACGACGTGATGAACGTGTCCGGGCACCGTCTGTCGACGACCGAGATCGAGTCGGCGCTTGTGGGCAACGAAGCGGTGGCCGAGGCCGCGGTGGTCGGTGCCGCCGACGAGACGACGGGCCAGGCGGTGGTTGCGTTCTGCGTGCTGAAGGAATCGTTCCTCAAGGCGCACGACGTCGACGGTATCGTCGATGTCCTCCGCCGGTGGGTCGGCGAGCAGATCGGCCCCATTGCACGCCCGCGCGATGTGTACATCGTCACCGAGCTGCCGAAGACCCGCTCCGGAAAGATCATGCGTCGGCTCCTGCGCGATGTGGCCGAGGGGCGCGAGGTCGGCGACACCACGACGCTGGCCGACACCATGGTCATGTCGACGATCCAGTCGAAGGTCACGAAGAAGTAGGCGGCATCGACCGCCGCGGCGGATCGTGGGGGGCGGCGCGTCAGTTCGCGCCGCCCTCCTGCGCGGCCCGGCGCCGCCTGATCTCCGCCTCCAGACGCGCCGCACGTTCTTCGCGTTCGAGGTCGGCCAGCTGCTCCTCCGTCGTGCGGGTGTCGCGCATCGGGGATGCCGCGACCGGCGGCTCCGGCTCGCGTGACCATCGCCGCGGGTCACCGAAGCTCATCGCCTCGGGCGCGCTCCCCCACTCGCGACCGAGCGCGAACCAGAGAATGGAGCCGACGAGCGGGAGCAGCACGATGAAGATGATCCAGGCGAACTTCGGCAGGTGGCGCACCTGATCGTCACGTCGGGTGATCGCATCGATCAGGGCCACGACCATGAGGACGAAGACCAACAGGGCGAGGAACGGCATGCCTCCCGCCCTGGCGACATCATCGCCTCCGCGCAACGGTCGGCGGCACGAGGATCAGGCGAGGGCGAAGACGACCTCGACCTCGACGGGGCTGTCCAGCGGCAGCACCGGCACGCCGACCGCGGAGCGTGCGTGGCGCCCGGCGTCGCCGAAGATCTCGCCGAGCACGTCGCTGGCGCCGTTGATGACGCCGGGCTGACCCGTGAACTCGGGAACGGACGCGACGAACCCCGTCACCTTCACGACGCCTGTCAGGCGCTCGATGTCACCCACGACCGCCGCCGCCGCGGCGAGAGCGTTCAGCGCGCTCTGGCGCGCGAGGTTCTTCGCATCGGATGCCGCGACCAGCCCGTCCCCCTCGCCGACCTTGCCGGTGGCCGGCAGCGCTCCCGACACCATCGGCAACTGCCCGGAGGTGTAGACGAGATCGCCGTGAACGACGGCGGGGACGTACGAGGCGACGGGAGGAACCACGGAGGGCAGCTCGATGCCGAGCTCACTCAGGCGGGCGGAGATGCTCATGCGTCCTCCCCGAACTGCTGAGCGGCGACGGCCGCCGCACCGAGGCCGGCATTGGCCGCGCCGCCGCCGACGGGGCGCTTGAAGTAGGCGACGAGCCCACCCTCGGGGCCCGAGACGACCTGGACGAGCTCCCACCCCTGCTTGCCCCAGTTGTTGAGGATCGCGGCGGTGTTGTGGATCAGCAACGGGGTCGTGAGGTACTCCCACGTGGTCATGCGGACTCCCGGATTCGGTGTGGCCAGTGGTGGCGCGCCCTCGCGCACCGAGGGATCCCCCAGGGTTCTCCCTTACGATCAAGCCTATGCCCCAACTCAAACGGACGGCCACCGGTGTGCTCGGTGGCATTGCGGGACTCGTCGGTCTGAGCGCCATCGCCGGCATCCTCGTCACGGCCACCGTGACTCCGGCGATCGCGGTCTCCGGCTACGCCGCTTCCAGCGCCCTCGACACGTTCGAGAACATGCCGGGCTTCCTCCAGATCGATCCGCTCATGCTGCCGACTGAGATGTACCGCAAGGACGCGAACGGCAACGACGCATTGATGGCGGAGTTCTACGACCAGAACCGCATTCCGGTGACCTTCGACCAGGTCAACCCGGTCATGTACGACGCGATCACCTCCAGCGAGGACAAGAACTTCTACACGCACGGCGGCGTCGACCTCGTCGGCACCCTGAGCGCGCTCGTGGGCAACGCCTCCAACGGCTCGAACCGCGGTGGCTCCTCCATCACCCAGCAGTACGTGAAGAACGTGCTGCAGCAGAACTGCGAGAGCAAGGCGCAGAACTCCGACGAGGTTGCCGCCTGCTACGCGACGACGACGGCGAACCAGGGAGCTGAGGGCTACCAGCGCAAGCTGCAGGAGATGCGGTACGCGATCCAGCTCGAGAAGCAGTACTCCAAGGATGAGATCCTGCTGGGCTACCTCAACATCACCAACTTCGGTGGCCTGGTCTACGGAATCGGCGCCGCAGCACAGCACTATTTCGGCGTCTCGGCAGCCGATCTGACGATCGCGCAGGCGGCGACCATCGCCGGCATGGTGCAGGCGCCCAACGTCTACCGCATCGATATGCCAGAGGGGTCCACGACCGACAAGGCCGGCAACCCGGTCAACAGTCAGGCCGATGGCTACTCGCTGACCCTCGATCGACGCAACTACGTTCTCGGCCGGATGCTTGCCAATGGCAAGATCTCGCAGCAGGAGTACGACGACGCGATGGCCTCGCCCATCACGCCGAACATCACGAACCGCAGCCAGGGCTGCCAGAACGCGACGGGTGCCGAGTTCTTCTGCGAGTACGTGCGCACGATCCTTCTCAAGGACCCTGCCTTCGGCGCCGACGACGACACGCGCGCGGCGAACCTGCGCCGCGGCGGCATGAAGATCTACACGACGCTCGACCCGACGCTGCAGGACGAGGGCATGAAGGCCATCTCGATCGTGCCGGCGTACGTGGACTACATGAACCTCGGCGCCTCCGCCGTGCAGGTGGAGGTCGGCACCGGACGCATCCTCTCCATGGTGCAGAACCGCCCGTTCTCGACGGACGATGCCCCCGTCAACGCCCCCACCACGCAGGTGAACTACAACGTGCGTCAGGAAAACGGCGGCGGCGGCGGTCACTCCGCGGGCTCGACCTACAAGATCTTCAGCCTGTTGAACTGGCTCGAGCAGGGCCACTCGGTCAACGAGACCCTGAACGGGCGCATCGGCCCGAAGAAGGTCGACCAGTGCGACGGGACGATCCAGAACGTGGTCACCGGCAACAACGGCCAGATCGGAAACTACGAGAACAACTCGGGCTACGTGGGCACGGTCTACAACTTCACGAGAGACTCGCTCAACTCCGGGTTCCTCACGATGGCGGAGAAGATCTCGGTGTGCAGCACGAACCGGCTCGCGATGAAGATGGGCGTCATGACAGGCAGCGGCGGACCGCTGGACACGACCAACTACGCCTACAACGTGCTCGGCGACCAGGCGGTGGCACCCATCGACATGGCCCAGGTCTATGCCTCTGTCGCCGCGAAGGGAACGCTGTGCCCCTCGAAGGCGATCGACAAGGCGATCGACGCGCAGGGCAAAGACATCACCCCGCAGATCACCTGCCAGCCGGCGATGAGCGAAGCGGTCGCGGCTACTGCGGCGTACACCCTGCAGGGCGTCATGACCGGAACCGGCTCCGGCGCCCGGATCGGCGACGGTGTCCCGGTCTTCGGCAAGTCCGGTATCCACGAGTACCTGCACACCTGGATGGACGGCTCATCGACCAAGGTCGCGACGGTCGTCTGGGTCGGAAACGTCGAAGGCACCGATCTGCTGAGCGACCACTCCGAGAACGGCTACGTCCTGTCGCGGATCCGCAACTCGATCTGGCCCGCGATGCAGGGAGCCGCAAACGCGAAGTACGGCGGCGACCGCTTCCCCGACCCGGATGCCGCGCTGACCAAGCGTCAGCTCACCGATCTGCCGTCGGTGATCGGCATGACCGTCAGCCAGGCGCAGCAGACGCTGAGCACGGCCGGATTCTCGGTGACGGTGGGCGACCCGGTCGACGGAACCGAGGCCGCGGGCACGATCATCCAGCAGGATCCCGGTGCGGGCAGGGTCGCCGGCGGAACGACCGTCACGATCCGCCCCAGCAACGGTCAGGGCATCGCCGTTCCGGCCGTGAGCGGCAAGCCCGCCGACGCGGTCGCCAACCTCAAGGCGCAGGGCTTCAGCAATGTGGGCCAGCAGTGCACCGCCTCGCCCACCGCTGATGACAACGGCACCGTGACGGGAACAGACCCTGCCGCGGGAACCGTGGTCAACCGCGGCACGCAGATCACCGTGCAGTACCAGGCCAAGAACTGCGGCGGACGTCCGTGACGTCGGCACGCACCGCCCTCGCCGCCGTATCGGCGGCGGGGGCGGTGGCCGCTGGCGCCGCCGTCTGGGGCACGTGCATCGAACGTTTCCTCTTCACGGTCCGTCGCCACGAGCTCGACATCCTGCCTGCCGGGTCGGCCTCACTGACGGTGCTCCACCTCTCCGATGCCCATATGGCTCCGTGGCAGCATCGAAAGCAGCAGTGGATCGCTCTGCTCGCCGATGCGGTCCGACCGGATCTGGTCGTGAACACGGGAGACAACCTCGGCCATGCCGACGGGCTCCGCGGCATCCGTTCCGCGTTCGCGCCTCTGCGCGGCGTGCCGGGCGTCTTCGTCCACGGTTCGAACGACGTGAGCGGACCGTCGGCCCGGAATCCTCTCAACTACTTCCGCGGCCCTTCGGGCGGCCCGCACAACGTCGAGAAACTCGACACGGCGGCGATGGACGCCTACTTCACCGATGAGCTCGGCTGGACGAACCTGAACAACACCGCGGCCGTCGTCGAGGCCGGTGGTCTGCGGCTGGAGACCTTCGGGGTCAGTGACGCGCATCGCGAGTGGGACGATCTGCCCGCGCTGCCCGCCGCGATCGAAGCCGCGCGACGCGGTCGCCCCTTCCACGCCGCGCGCGATGCGGATCTCGTGATCGGCGTGACGCACGCGCCGTATCAGCGCGTCCTGGACCGGTTCGTCGAGCTGGGTGCCCAGGCCATCTTCGCCGGGCACACGCACGGCGGTCAGGTGCGCATCCCCTTCTCCCCCTCCGCGCTGGTCGCCAACTGCGACATCCCCCTCGACCAGGCGCGCGGTCTCAGCACATGGACCGCCGCCGGACGCCGCGCGCCGCTGAACGTCTCGGCCGGGCTCGGACACTCGATCTATGCCCCGGTGCGGTTCGGATGCCGCCCGGAGGCGTCGGTGCTCACGCTGCGCGCACGGCGTGACGACAACGGCCTGCTCGATTCGTCACGAGGGGCATCGACGGGGTAGACTCGGAGGGTTGCCACGGGGTGTGGCGCAGCTTGGTAGCGCGCTTCGTTCGGGACGAAGAGGCCGCAGGTTCAAATCCTGTCACCCCGACAGCAGAGAGGCTCCGCCTGGAGAGATCCGGGCGGAGCCTTTCGCGGATCACTCACCGGATGGGAGCACCCGATGACCACCCCCCGCCTGATCGCCTTCGATCTCGACGACACGCTCGCCCCCTCGAAGAGCGCCATCGACCCCCGCATCGGCGAGCTCCTGCTCGAGCTCGCGGCGCGCGTCGAGGTGGCGATCATCTCGGGCGGCCAGCTCCAGCAGTTCCAGTCGCAGGTCGTCGAGCGGCTGCCCGCAGCGGATGCCGAGACCCTCGACCGCTTCCACCTCATGCCCACCTGCGGCACGCAGTACTACCGGCTCGAGGACGGCGGCGTCCGCACGGTGTACGCGCACGCGCTCACCGATGACGAGAAGTCCCGCGCGCTGGCTGCCGTCGAAGAGGAGGCGCGCCGCCTCGGCCTCTGGGAGGCCGAGCCCTGGGGCGACATCCTCGAGGATCGCGGCTCGCAGATCACCTTCTCCGCTCTCGGCCAGACCGCTCCCCTGGAGGCGAAGATGGCCTGGGACCCGACGGGCGAGAAGAAGAACGCGCTCCGCGACGCGGTCGCCGCGCGCATCCCCGACCTCGAGGTCCGCTCGGGCGGCTCAACGTCGGTCGACATCACCCACCGCGGGATCGACAAGGCGTACGGCATGCGTAAGCTCGCCGAGGTCACCGACATCCCCCTCGACGACATGCTGTTCGTCGGCGACCGCCTCGACGAGCACGGCAATGACTACCCCGTCCTGGCAATGGGCGTGACCTGCCAGGCCGTGGACGGCTGGGAGCACACGGCCGCCTACCTCACCGAGCTCATCCCGACGCTCCCGCGTCGCTGACGTCAGCCGTCGACAGCCACGACGGCGGCCGACGGGGCAGGCATGCCGGCATCCGCGTAGTAGGCGGTGATGTGGGCGCGCACGAGCTCACGAGCGCGCTCCGCGTCGCCCGACTCGATCGCACCGAGGATGTCACCGTGCTCGCGGTGCAGTCGCTCGACGGTCGCGTCCCAATCGGAGATCCGACGCGCGCCGGCGCGGATGTAGTTCTCGATCGTCGTGCGAAGACCGGCCATCGTCGCGGCGACGACGAGGTTGCCCGCGGCATCCGTCAAACGCAGGTGGAACTGCGCGTCGAGCGCGAGGAAATCGTCTGCCGTCAGCTGCTCGTCCTCCATGGCGGTGAGTGTCGCCCGGGCTTCGGCGAGATCGGGCTCGTCGAGATCGGCCAGGTGGGCGACCGCCCACTCCTCCAGCAGGAGCCGCGTCTCATACACGTCGGGGATGGGAAAGCCGTGCGCCGCGACCTGCAGACGCAGCAACTGTGCGAGACCACCGTGCGGGGTCGCCGTGACGATCGCGCCCGCGGTGGGGCCTGAGCCCGTCGCCGTCCGGATGAGACCCATAACCTCGAGCACCCGCAGGGCCTCGCGCACGCTCGACCGCCCCACCCCGAGGGTGGCCGCGAGTTCGCGCTCCGGCGGCAGTCGGTCGCCCGGCCCGAGGGCGCCGCTGAGCAGGTCGGCCTCGATCTTCTCGAGCACGACGCGCCAGGCGCGGGCTGGGGTGTTCTCCGTCATCGTCGGCTTCTCATTCCGTCGTCCCTATATGGTCAGGCCACACTAGCGCACCGGCGACGGACCGGCAATAATCGCCGGACCGGGGAGACACGGGCCTACTCTCGGACCATGGACCCCCTCCTGCTCGTCATCGTCCTCGCCGCCGTCGCGTCCGCCTTCTGCTGGGTGGCGTCGCTCGTCAGCGGGGACACCTCCTGGGTGGACCGTCTGTGGTCGATCGTCCCCGTGGCGTACGTCTGGGTGTTCGCGGTGTCCGCGGTCGCGGACGACGCAGACGCGGGGCGCCTGATTCTGATGGCCGTCCTCGTGACCGCGTGGGGTGCGCGACTGACCTTCAACTTCGCGCGCAAGGGCGGCTACTCCGGCGTCGAGGACTACCGTTGGGCGATCCTGCGCGGGCGCATGTCGCCGGTACTGTTCCAGGTCTTCAACCTGCTGTTCATCGTGCTCTATCAGATGACACTGCTCGTGCTCATCACGCTGCCTGCGGCGATGGCGAGGACTCATCCGGCTCCGCTGACGGCGGCCGATGTGATCATCACCGTGCTCTTCGTCGGTTTTCTCCTCGGCGAGAGCGTCGCCGATCAGCAGCAGCGGGACTTCCACCGGGCGAAGGCACGCGGTGCTGCGGACGGCTTCCTCACGACGGGCCTGTTCACCTACAGTCGGCATCCGAACTTCTTCTTCGAGCAGGCGCAGTGGTGGGCGTTCTACGCGTTCGGTGCCACCGCCGCCGTCGCCTCCGGAGGCGGCGTGTGGGGCGGCGTGATCAACCCGACGATCGTCGGCGCGATCCTGCTGACGCTCCTGTTCGTGGGATCGACCGTGTTCACCGAGTCGATCTCGGCCGCGAAGTACCCCGCCTACGCGCAGTATCAGCGCACGACCTCGATGCTGGTGCCACTGCCGCGCCGCCGAGACGGCGCGCGCGTCAGCTGAGCCGGCCGCCCGACTCGCGCAGGTAGCACTCCGCACACATCGACTCGTAGGTGACCTTCTCGTGCGAGAGCTCGTCGATGGCGACCTGATCGCCGTCGAAGACGAATCGTCCTCCGACCAGGCGCGCATTGAACAGCGCCTTGCGCCCACAGCGGCAGATCGTCTTCAGCTCTTCGAGGCTGTGGGCGAGCTCCAGAAGCCGGGCCGAGCCGGGGAAGGCGCGCGTCTGGAAGTCGGTGCGGATGCCGTACGCGAGGGCGGGGATGCCGTCATCGACGACGATCCGCAGCAGGTCGTCGACCTGGGCCGGTGTGAGAAACTGCGCCTCGTCGATGAGAAGACATGCCACCCGTCCGTCGTAACGAGCTGCGTGCTCTACGACGAGGGCGCGCAGATCGGCATCCGGAGCGATGAGGAAGTCGACCTGGCGCTCCACGCCGAGTCGGCTGGAGATCTGATCGGCGCCCTTCGTGTCGATCTCGGGCTTGGCCAGCAGAACGTGCTGCCCGCGCTCTTCGTAGTTGAAGGCCGCCTGCAGCAGAGCCGTCGACTTGCCGGAGTTCATCGCTCCGTAGCGGAAGTACAGCTTCGCCATGCGCGTGCAGCCCCGATCCGGCTCAGCGGTTGATGCCGAGCACGCCGGCCGTGGCGTCGAGCGACGCGTCCGCGGCGGCGGGGTTGCCGTTGAGGGTCGACCCGTAGCTCGGGATGAGCGCCTTCAGTTCGGGCTCCCAGGCGGAGATGCGGTCGGGGAAGCACGTCTTCAACAGGCCCAGCATGATGGATGCCGCCGTCGAGGCGCCCGGGGAGGCGCCCAGTAGGCCGGCGATCGATCCGTCGGCGGAGGTGACGACCTCGGTGCCGAACTGCAGGACGCCACCCTTCTGCGGATCCTTCTTCATGACCTGTGCACGCTGACCGGCCTGCAGCAGCTCCCAGTCCTCCGCCTTCGCGGTCGGCATGAACTCGCGAAGCGAGTCGACCTTGCGCTTGTGGCTCTTGAGCAGTTCGCTGACGAGGTACTTGATCAGCCCCGGATTGTCGACGGCGACCTTCAGCATCGGACCGATGTTGCCCGGACGCACCTGCGCGACGATGTCCGTGATACGGCCGTTCTTCAAGAACTTGGGGCTGAACGTCGCGAACGGCCCGAACAGCAACGACGTCTCGCCGTCGACCACGCGGGTGTCGAGGTGCGGCACCGACATGGGCGGCGCCCCCACCGAGGCCTGCGAGTACACCTTGGCCTTGTGCTGCGCGACGACGGCCGGATTGGAGGTCTTCAGCCACTGCCCGCCGATGGGGAAGACGCCGTATCCGGAGATCTCCGGAATGCGCGAGGACTGCAGCAGCTTGATCGCCCAGCCGCCCGCTCCCACGAACACGAAACGCGCCGACAGGCTCCCCGGGGTGCGCCCGAGCGCGTGACGATAAGACACGTTCCATGTGCCGTCGGCGTTCTTGCGGAGCTTTCGCACCTCACGATTGGTGACGACGTCGACGCCCTGGTCGGCGAGGTGAGAGAACAGCTGTCGCGTGAGCGCGCCGAAATCCACATCGGTGCCGGCGGGCACCCGCGTGGCCGCGAAAGGCTCGTCGGACTTCTTGCGCTTCTGCATGAGCAGCGGCGCCCACTGGTTGATGACGCGGGAGTCCTCGGAATACTCGATGCCCTCGAACAGCGGCTGCGTGCGCAGCGCCTCGTAGCGCTTCTTGAGGTAGGCGACGTCCTTCTCCCCGCGCACGAACGTCATGTGCGGGGTCGCGTTGATGAAGGTGGACGGCGCATCGAGGATGCCGCGTTCGATGAGGCTCGCCCAGAGCTGGCGGCTCTGCTGGAACTGCTCGTTGATCGAGATCGCCTTAGCGGGGTCGACGGAGCCGTCCTTGGCCTCGGGCATGTAGTTGAGCTCACAGAGCGCCGCGTGCCCCGTGCCGGCATTGTTCCAGGCGTTCGAGGACTCCTCGGCGACGTCGCTGAGGCGCTCGAGCACCACGATCTTCCAGTCCGGCTGCAGCTGCTTCAGCAGGGTTCCGAGGGTGGCACTCATGATGCCACCGCCGATCAGGACGACGTCGACGGGTTCACTCACAATCACCCAGTCTAGGCGCCGTTTTCTCCGGCCTCCGCGACTCGCGGCATCCCCCGCCGTCAACTCTTGCGGTTCTTTCACCCCGCTCAACTCCGCGAGAAGCGAGTTCCGCACCGAGACACGCGCCGTC
This sequence comes from Microbacterium sp. MRS-1, assembly GCF_000585455.1. NCBI lineage: Bacteria > Bacillati > Actinomycetota > Actinomycetes > Micrococcales > Microbacteriaceae > Microbacterium > Microbacterium sp. MRS-1. The sequence continues at coordinate 70,210 of NZ_JAUF01000018.1, read as the reverse complement.
CGACGGTTCTTCGGTGCGCGGACCGTGTCTCGCAGTCAGGCGGCATCGCGGTGAGCAGTGCTCGGACGGCCGTCAGGCGGCGGGGGCGGTCAGGCGCGCGGCGACGATCTCGGCGATCTGCACGGCGTTGAGCGCGGCGCCCTTGCGGAGGTTGTCGTTGCTGATGAAGAGCACCAGACCCTTGCCCTCGGGCGCGGACTGGTCGGCACGGATGCGGCCGACGTAGCTCGGGTCGTTGCCGGCGGCCTGCAGCGGCGTCGGCACCTCTTCGAGAACGACGCCCGGTGCCGACGAGAGGATCTCGCGCGCCCGCTCGGGCGTGATGTCGTCGCGGAACTCGGCATGGATCGACAGCGAGTGCCCGGTGAAGACCGGAACGCGCACGCACGTGCCGGCAACGCGGAGGTCGGGCAGCTCGAGGATCTTTCGGCTCTCGTTGCGGAGCTTCTTCTCCTCGTCGGTCTCGTTGTCGCCGTCGTCGACGAGGTTGCCGGCGAAGGGGATCACATCGAACGCGATGGGCGCGACGTACTTCTCCGGCTGCGGGAAGTCGAGTGCGCTGCCGTCGTGCACGAGATCGAGGGTGTGCCCCTGGGCAAGAACGCCCTCTACCTGACCGAGCAGCTCCTGCGCGCCGGCGAGGCCCGAGCCCGACACGGCCTGGTAGGTGCTGACGACCAGTCGCTCCAGCCCGGCCGCGGCGTCGAGCGGCTTCAACACCGGCATGGCCGCCATCGTCGTGCAGTTCGGATTGGCGATGATGCCCTTCGGCGGGTTCACCGTCGCGTGGGGATTGACCTCGCTGACGACGAGCGGCACCTCGGGGTCCATGCGCCAGGCGCTCGAGTTGTCGATGACGACTGCGCCGGCCTCGGCGAAACGCGGGGCATGCGCACGCGAGCCGGTCGCACCGGCGCTGAACAGCGCGATGTCGATGCCGGTGGGATCGGCGGTGGCGACGTCCTCGATGATGATGGTCTCGCCGCCGAACTCGACAGCCGTGCCGGCCGAGCGCGCCGTGGCGAACAGGCGGAGCTCACGGATCGGGAAGGCCCGTTCGGCGAGAATCTCGCGCATGACCGTGCCGACCTGTCCGGTGGCGCCGACGACGGCGACAGAGAGTCCTGAGTCAGAGATGCGGGTCATGAGGGATCCTTGCAGCGTGAGAGGGGTTGAGTGATTCTATCGTCGGCCGAAGACAGGCGAACTGCACACGGCAGGCAGCTCCCTGCCGGATCTACCTCGACGGGGCGGTTCGCCAGCGCACGCGCGACGACGGTAGTGGCGACGGCGGTCAGAGGTGGTTCGGCCGCTCGGCGTCAGCGGCCGGTGCCGGCGTAGACGGTCGCCTCGGTGTCACTGTCGAGACCGAAGGCGGCGTGCACGACGCGGGCGGCCTGGGCGAGCTCGTCACCGCGGAGCACGACCGAGATGCGGATCTCCGAGGTCGAGATCATCTCGATGTTCACCCCCGCCGTCGACAGCGCCTCGAACAGCGTCGCGGACACGCCGGAGTGGGTGCGCATGCCGGCGCCGACCACGGACAGCTTGCCGATCTGGTCGTCGTGCACGAGGCTCTCGAAGCCGATGCCCGCCTGCTCGGCGGCAAGCGCTCGCAGGGCGGTCGCGGCATCCGATTTGGGCAGCGTGAAGGAGATGTCGGTGCGGCCGGTCGCTGCTCCCGACACGTTCTGGACGATCATGTCGACGTTGGCGCCGGACTTGGCGATGACGGTGAAGATCTCCGCCGCCTTGCCGGGAACGTCGGGCACGCCGATGACCGTGATCTTGGCCTGGCCGAGGTCGGTGGCGACACCGGCGACGATGGGCTCTTCCATGGAGGACTCCTCTGTGCTGTCGGGAGCGAGGCTATCGGGAACGCTCATGCCCGGGCCGAGCACGAACGTGCCTCGTCCGGAGCTGAACGTCGAGCGGGCGTTGATCATCACGCCGTGGCGACGCGCGTACTCGACGGCGCGGATGTACAGCACCTTGGCACCGTTGGCGGCGAGCTCGAGCATCTCCTCCGCGGAGATGACATCGAGCTTGCGGGCCTTCGGCACGACGCGGGGGTCGGCGGTGAAGATGCCGTCGACGTCGCTGTAGATCTCGCAGACGTCGGCGTCGAGCGCCGCGGCGAGCGCGACGGCGGTCGTGTCGGAGCCGCCGCGGCCGAGCGTGGTGATGTCGCGGGTGTCGCGGTTGAAGCCCTGGAAGCCGGCGACGATGACGATGGCGCCCTCGTCGAGCGCCTCGCGCAGCCGCACCGGGGTGACGTCGACGATGCGGGCCGAGCCGTGATCGGCGGTGGTGATCATGCCCGCCTGGCTGCCGGTGAACGAGCGCGCCTCGAAGCCCATCGAGTGGATCGCCATCGCCAGCAGCGCCATCGAGATGCGCTCGCCGGAGCTCAGCAGGATGTCCAGTTCGCGAGGCGCCGGGATCGGGGCGACCTGCGCGGCGAGGTCGATCAGCTCATCGGTCGTGTCGCCCATCGCGCTCACCGCGACGACCACGTCGTGCCCGGCGCGGCGCGCATCGACGATGCGCTTGGCGACCCGCTTGATGCTCTCGGCGTCGGCGACGGACGAGCCGCCGTACTTCTGGACGATCAGCGCCACGTGTGGAACTCCTGAAGACATGTCGACGGGCACTCGGATGCCGCGCCCACCTCCCCATCCTAGGGATCGGCGCATACCGCCGACGCCATGTGACGGGCGACCGACGAGGCACCTCGCCAGGTCCGCAGAATGCGACGAAGTCCGCACCCGATCGGCATCCCGGGTGCGGAGTTCATGACATTCTGCGGAGTTCGTGCGGACCCAGCCCGCCGCGGCCGCCGCGGCGTAACGGTTCGCGGCGGCGGCGACGTGGTCGACGTAGACGTCGAGGTGGTTGTAGGCGAACACCGCGGCCCGCCACGCGGCGGCATCCGTCATCGTGCCCGCACCGCAGAGGTAGCGCGCCGTCGCGAGGGCCGCGTCGTCGATCTGGTTCGGGTCGGCGACACCGTCGCCGTTGCCGTCCGCGCCCCAACGGTCCGACGTGTCGGGAATGAACTGCATCGGCCCGACCGCACGGTCCCAGAGCGTGTCTCCGTCCCAGCGGCCTCCGTCGGTGTCGGCGATCACGGCGACGCCGTCACCGTCGAGGGACGGCCCGCGGATGGCGGGAGTGGGGTAGCCGTTCTCACCGAGCACCGCGCCGCCGTGCCGTCCGTGATCGGACTCGATCGCCCCGATCGCGGCGATCGTGTTCCACCCCAACCCGCACGAGGGCTGTTCGGCCGCGATCGTGAGCTGGGCGCCCGCGTACGCCCGGAGCGCACGGGCGGGGATGCCGGTGGCCGCGGAGACGCGGGCGAGCCAGACCGGGTCCACGCGAGGACCGGGCGTCACCGGGGCCGACGAGACGACGGCCGCATCACCCGCGGCCGGTGCGGTGGCGGCGGCATCCTGTCTCGCGGACGCTCCCACGAGCGTGTCGATCCGGGCTGCTGCGGGCGATGCGGCAAGGCCGGACGACGCCACGTCGACGTGGGCGATCACGCCGCCGAGGAACACGGCCAGCAGTGCGACGGCACCGAGCGCGAGTGCGACCTCGCGCCACGACCACCGCGCACCCATCCGTGTCCGTCTCCCTGTCAGCCGAAACGGCCGTTGACGTAGTCGAACGTACGGGGGTCGATCGGCGCCGAGAACATCGCGTCGGTGTCGCCGTGCTCGACGATGTGTCCGGGTTGGCCCTGCGAGGCGAGGAAGAACGCGCACTGCTGGGACACCCGCTGCGCCTGCTGCATGTTGTGGGTGACGATGACGATCGTGACCTCGCGCGCGAGCTCCGTCATGGTCTCCTCGATGACGCGCGTGGAGGTCGGGTCCAGCGCCGAACACGGCTCGTCCATCAGGAGCACCCGCGGCCGCACTGCGAGGGAACGCGCGATGCACAGGCGTTGCTGCTGTCCACCGGAAAGCCCACCGCCGGGCGCGCGCAGGCGGTCCTTCAGCTCGCGCCAGAGCCCGGCCTTGGTGAGGCACGTCTCCACGAGCTCGGCCTTCTCGTTGCGGCTCGCACGGATGCCGGCGAGCTTCAGGCCCGCGACGACGTTGTCGTAGATGGACATCGCCGGGAAGGGATTCGGCTTCTGGAAGACCATGCCGATCTTCTTGCGGGCGTCGACGAGACGATGGCCGGCGTCGTAGATGTCGTCGTGGTCGAGCAGCACCTCGCCGGCGAGGGATGCCGAGGGCACCAGTTCGTGCATGCGGTTGAGGATGCGCAGGAACGTCGACTTTCCGCAGCCGGACGGTCCGATGAGGGCCGTCACCTGGCCCGCGGGCATCTGCAGCGACACGTCGTGCAGGACCTGGTGATCGCCGAACCACGCAGAGATGGAGCGCGCGTCGAGCTGCGACGGCGGCAGCGGGACCCCCGTCGAACCGACGGCATCCGCGTGCGTCGCTGGGGCACCGCCGAGAGCGACGGCTCCGCTCGTCGCGGGAGGGAGGGCCGATTCGCCACCGGCCATCACCAGCGCGGCGGGGACCGGCACGCGTCCGCTCGTGCGTCCGAGGAAGCGCGGGCGGTTCGACCGCTCGGCGCGGTGGGATGCGCGGGACGGTTCGATGTCGTCAGACATGGGGCTCCGAGTCAGAGAAGGTTGGGAAGCAGGCGTACGAGTTGATCGCAGACGAAGACGCTGGCCAGCAGCAGGATCGGCACGAAGACGATCCAGGTCTTCTGCGCGCCGACCCGGCGAAACGCCCAGACGGCGGCGATCTCGGCGGCGACGAGGAACTGGAGCGCGAAGACGAGCGCCCAGACGGTCGTCGTGTCCGTTGCAAGCGCCGCATTCGACGGCGGCAGCGTGATCGGGGTGGTCTGGCGGGCCCCCGCGGGCTGGCCTTTGTCGACGAGCCGGGCATCGACGTACGCGATTCCGGTCGGCACGTAGGGCGCCCCGCGAGCCGTGAGCAGGATGAGACGGCTCTCTCCGCGGACGGGCGCGGGCGGCGTCGGGTCGCCCGCGTAGCGCACGCCGAGCACCTCGAAGGTGTTCAGTCCCTGTCCGGTACGTACCTCGAACCGCTCCCCCGGTTGCAGCGACTGCAAGCGCCCGAACGGACCGCCGAAAGCTGCGGCGCGGCCCATCACGACGCTGACACCGACCTGGCCCGGCAGCACCGTATCGCGGCGGTGGCCGGGGCCGCCGGCGAGGACCCCCGATGATGTTCCCTCCGCGATCACCTCGTGCACCCCGAGTCGCGGGATGTCGATGATGCCGACGGGCGCGCCGTCGGCGAGGAGGACGTCGTCGAAGTCCCCCTCGCTGACCGGCGCCGTGCCCGCAGCGAGCTGCGCGCGGTAGGTGTCGGAGAGCTGCTGCTGGGCGGCGAAGTGGAGCACGTGGCTGAGGACCAGGAGGTGGAAGACGAAGGCACCGGTGGGGGCGCCGACAGGTGCGCGCGGACGACCGCCGCAGTCTCGCCCTCGAAGGGCGAACGTCCCGTCAGCGCGAAGAAGAGCGTGGCACCGATCTGGTAGATGTCGCTCGCTTCTCGGACCGCCTCACCCGAGAGCTGTTCCGGCGAGGCATAGGGAACGCTGGCAACGACGCCCGCGTTCGACGCTTTGGATGCCGCACCGCTCAGCAGCGGGTCCGCGCCGCGCGTCGTGCGCCCCGGCACATCGGCCAGACCGAAGTCGAGGAGCCGGATGCCGCTCACCGTGCCGTCCGCGTCGGCGCTCGCGCTGGAGGTGAGCATGATGTTCGATGGCGTGATGTCGCGGTGGACGACGCCACCGGCGTGCGCGGCGCCGGTCGCGTCGAGGACGGCGGCGAAGACGGCCACGGCATCCACGATGGTCAATGGCCCGCGCTCTCGTACGTGATCGGCGAGAGTGACGCCCTCGACGAGCTCCATCGCAATCCATGCAACGGGTGGATCACCCGGCGCGAGACCCGCGTCGTAGACCTCCGCGATGTTCGGCTGCGCGATCGCCTGCGCAGCCCGCACTTCTTCGAAGAACGCCTCCCAGGCGACCGGTCCGACGGCCAGATGCGGGTGCAGCAGCTTCACGGCCACGCGGCGCCCGTGCCGTGTGTCATCGGCTTCGAAGACGGCGGCCGTGCCGCCGCTTCCCCGGAGCTTCCGCAGGTGGAACCGTTCGGCGATGAGGCCGTCGCTCATTGCAGGATCAGCGGGTCCACCGGTACCGGCCGGCCGAGCCCGAGGTCGGCGCCGCGCGACGCGGTGGCGGCCAGCTCCTGCATGAGGCGCACCGCGAGAGCCGCAGCGCTCTCGGCGGCCGAGCGCTTCTCGTAGCGACGAGCGCCCATCATCACGAGCGATCCGCGCGCGCTGACGAACCACCCGGTGCTGCGCAACCGGGGCGCCGGACTGGTGTGGATCTCGAACGTCGATGCCGCGCGCAACAGCTGCGCCAGATCGATGCGGGCCGCCCCCTCATCGGTGAACACACGGCATCCCCGTGCGATCTCGCGCCGGTTCTCGCTCACCAAACGCCATGCGACGGCGGGCTCGAGGACCGGCAACGGCTCCTGACCGCTCGCGAAGGGCCCGACGCCCGGATGCCCGGATGCGATCTCGGCGACGACGCGCATCCATTCGAGGGCGCTCCTGTGCGAAGCCGCGGGAAAATGCGCGTAGAGAAGACGCGCGGACATGATTCTCCCTTTCGCGACACCGGAGGTCGTGCACACGGCCGCGAGGGAAGAGTGGCGGTCCGAGGCGACAGCGACCGGACGAACCGGTGAACGCCGGGCGTCGATCCAGCGGACGAGGGGTAGCGCGTCGAGCCGGAAACGTGCGCGACCCTAGGGCGCGAACGGCGGCGCCTGACGTCGCAGACGCACCCGACCTCCCGTCGCGGCGAACCAGCAGCCGACGAGCACGAGCGGAAAGCCGAGCAGCAGCCCCGGCGACAACGGCTCGCCGAGCAGGAGCACGCCCAGCAGGATCGCGACGACCGGGTTGACGTACGTGAACAGCGGCGCACGCACGGGACCGACCTCGCCGATGAGCGCGAAGAAGCCCAGGAAGGCCAGCGCGGTGCACAGGATGCCGAGGGCGACGAGCGACAGTCCGCTGCGGACGGTGGGAAGCTCGTGCTGGGTCAGCAGCGCGAACGGCAGGTAGGCGAGGCCGACCGCGAGCAGGGACAGGGTGATGGTGCCGAGCGAGGGGACGTGAGCGAGCTTGGTGGCGATGATGAACGGCGCGATCGCGTAGAGCAGGGCGACGAGCAGGACCTGGGCGATGGCCCCCAGCGCCTGCGCCGGCTCGGCGACGGCGAGGCCGGGGCCGGCGACGATGACCACCAGGCCGGCGAAGCCGACGACGAGTCCGACGGCGCGGGCCGGACTCAGGGCGGACCGGTCGCCGCGCACGAGGGCGATCCCGGTGGCGAACAGCGGGACCGTCGCCACCAGCAGACCAGTGAGCCCGGACGGCAGCGTCTGCTCCGCGTGCCCCAGCAAGAGGAAAGGCCCGGCCATTTCGATGGCCCCGAAGGCCAGCACCCACGGCCAGAGCGCCAGCGCCGGCCGAAGGGCTCGGCGTCGCAGGGCGATGGGCAGCAGCACCGCCGCGCCGAGAAGGGTGCGGCCCGCGACGACGGCGGCCGGTGTCAGCGAGTCGACCGCCTCTTTGATGAACAGGTACGGGATGCCCCACAGCACCGCCATCAGCGCGTACAGCGCCCAGGCACGACCGGAGACGGCCGGCGCCATCAGACGGCCCGGCGCCCCTCGAAGGCGCGCCCGAGGGTGACCTCGTCGGCGTACTCGAGGTCGCCGCCCACCGGAAGACCGGACGCCAACCGGGTCACGCGGATCTCGAGGGTGTGCAGCAGCCGGCTGAGGTATGTCGCCGTGGCCTCTCCTTCGAGGTTCGGGTTCGTCGCGAGGATGACTTCCTGTACCGTGCCGTCGGCGAGGCGCTGCATCAACTGGGTGATGCGCAGGTCGTCGGGTCCGATGCCGGCGATCGGGCTGATGGCGCCGCCCAGCACGTGGTAGAGCCCTCGGAACTCGCGCGTGCGCTCGATGGCCGAAACGTCCTTCGCATCCTCGACCACGCAGATGAAGGTCTGATCACGACGAGGATCGCGGCAGATCGCACAGCGTTCCTGCTCACTCACGTTGCCGCAGATCTCGCAGAAGCGCACGCGTTCGCGAAGCTCACCGAGCAGGTGCGACAGACGCGCGACGTCGAACGTCGGAGTCTGAAGGATATGGAACGCGATCCGCTGCGCCGACTTCGGCCCGATGCCGGGAAGGCGGCCGAACTCGTCGATGAGGTCTTGGACGATGCCGTCGTACATGGCTTAGCTGAACCTCGTCGGCGGTGTGTACGGCTCTTCGCGCACGAACGTCGCCCCCAGCACTTGGCGGACGACCGCCTCACCGACGCGTTCGATGCCGCCGGAACGGGGTGCGCGGGGCGGCGCAGGGCGTTCGACGGCGACGGGCGCGCGCGGCGGCAGCGGAGCGTCGTCCAACGGCGGCGGGAACTCGTCCTCGTCGGGGGCGTCGTCGTCGGTGTGCGTGTACTCCGTCGTCGTTGGCAGCACGGTGCCGTCCCGCGGGATCGTCAATGTACGCACCGGCTCGGCGGTGGCGTCCTCGGGTTCTTCGTCGACTGCCAGCCCGACCGCGGCAGGAGCAGCGGTGGCGAGAGCGGACGCCGCCGTCGCACCCCCCGCGGGCTCGCTCGGCGCCGAAGCCTGTGGCGCGGGGTCGCTCGGAATCCGTGCCACTGCCCACTCCGTCACCGGCGCGGCAGCGGACGATGCGATGGTCGGCGTCGATCGAGGCCGCTCGCCGCCGTCGGAGCGGGTCGCTCCAGAGGAGCCGCCGTCGGCGCGAGGCCCGTCGGCCGGTGGAGTCGGAGAACCCGAGGCGGGCGGCTCGGCGGTCGCATCGGCGTCGAACCGCGCCACGTACTTCACGCGGATGCCGAGAACCTCGCGGATCGCACCGCGCAGGTCTTCGCTGGGGCCCTTGCCCGCCGCGAGCTTCTTGAACGCGGCGACATCCGCCTGGGTGCGGAAGCTCAGCGTCAGCACGTCGTCGGCGAACGCGACCGGGGTGGCGTCGACGGCGATCATCCACGACGATCGGCTCACGGGCTCGAGGCGCTGGAGGATCTCCGGCCACGCATCGCGCACCCCCGCGAGGGTGACCGGGCCGGACGGCGCGACCGGGGCGGGCGCGGGCGATGCGGGCGTGGGCTCGGGATCGGGATCGGCGACAACCGGCGCGGGGTCGGGGCGTTTCGACTCGCTCGCTGCGCTCGCTCGCTCAACGACCGGAACCACCGGCGCCTCGGGGGCGGGCGCGGCAGCGGCAGCCGGGGCAGGAGTGGCGACAGCCGGGGCGGGCGTCGCGGCAGGCACGGCGGCGGCATCGGCGGTGTGGGCCAGCACCCGGGCCACGAGCAGCTCGAGCTGCAGGCGCGGAGACGTCGCCCCGCTCATGTCATCGAGGGCACCGACGACGAGATCGGCGATGCGCGAGAGACGATCGGTGCCGAAGGCAGAGGCCTGACGGCCCATCCGCTCGAGCTCGTCGGCGGGGATGCCGCGCAGCACCGCCCCGGCGCCCTCTCCCGTGGCAGCCACGATGATGAGGTCGCGCAGCCGTTCGAGAAGATCGTCGACGAACCGGCGCGGATCCTGCCCGGTCTGCACGACCCGATCGATGGCAGCGAAGGCGGCGGCCGCGTCGTGCGCAGCGAATGCGGTGACGACCTCGTCGAGCAGCGCGCCGTGGGTGTACCCCAGCAGCGCGACGGCGCGCTCGTACCGCACCGTCGCCCCGTTCTCGCCGTCCACGGGGTCGGAGCCGGCGATGAGCTGATCGAGCAGCGACAGGGTGTCGCGTGGCGAGCCGCCGCCGGCCCGCACCACCAGCGGAAGCACGCCGGCTTCGGTCTGCACCCCTTCCTGGACGCAGAGCTGTTCGACGTACTCGAGCATCGCCGCGGGTGCGACCAGGCGGAAGGGATAGTGGTGGGTGCGCGAGCGGATCGTGCCGATGACCTTCTCGGGCTCGGTGGTGGCGAAGATGAACTTGACGTGCTCCGGCGGCTCCTCGACGAGCTTGAGCAGGGCGTTGAAGCCCTGCGCGGTCACCATGTGCGCCTCGTCGAGGATGAAGATCTTGAAGCGGTCGCGCGCGGGTGCGAAGATCGCGCGCTCGCGCAGATCGCGGGCGTCGTCGACACCGTTGTGTGATGCCGCGTCGATCTCGACCACATCGAGTGAACCTCCGCCGCCGCGGCTGAGCTCGACACAGCTGTCGCAGACACCACAGGGCGTGTCGGTCGGGCCGGCCGCGCAGTTCAAGCAGCGCGCGAGGATGCGGGCCGACGTCGTCTTGCCGCAGCCGCGCGGACCGCTGAAGAGGTAGGCGTGGCCGACGCGGTCGCTGCGCAGCGCCGTCATGAGCGGTTCGGTGACCTGCGCCTGCCCGATCATCTCGCCGAACGTCTCCGGTCGGTAGCGGCGGTACAGGGCGGTGGTCACCAGAACAGACTACGGTGTGCTCCCGACATCCAGGTCGGGAACATCCTTCGGCGTGACGCGTTGAAGGGGGCATGACCAACGACTCCCCCGACGAGACGGTGGACGTCCTCGTCATCGGTGCCGGCCAAGCCGGCTTGTCGGCCGCCTTTCACCTGCGCCGCCGCGGCTTCGTCCCCGCCCCGGGCGACGGCAGCGCCCGCACCTTCGCGGTGCTCGACGCCGACGCCGCCCCCGGCGGGGCGTGGCAGCATCGCTGGCGGTCACTGCGGATGGGAACGGTCAACGGCATCTACGAGCTTCCGGGCGCACCCGTGCCGCCCGCCGATCCGATGGCGCCGAGCGCGGGCGTGCTGCCCGCGTACTTCGCGGACTACGAGCGTCGCTTCGATCTGCGCGTGCACCGTCCGGTGATCGTGCGCGCGGTTCGCCGTGTCGACGACGACCCGAACGGTCTCCTGCGCATCGAGACCGACCACGGCGTGTGGTTCGCGCGGTACGTCATCAACGCGACCGGCACGTGGCGACGCCCCTTCTGGCCCCACTACCCCGGCCAGGAGGACTTCGCCGGCCGACAGCTGCATGTCCACGACTACGCCTCGGCGGACGAGTTCGTCGGGCAGCGCGTCGTCATCGTCGGCGCGGGGATCTCGGCCGTGCAGCTGCTGGAGGAGATCTCCCGCGTCACCGACACGTTCTGGGTGACGCGGAAGGACGTGACCTGGGATGCCGCGCAGTTCGACACCGCCGCCCGGGTGGCGGCGATCGCGGGTGTCGAGGAGCGCGTGCGTCGCGGCGACCCCCCAGGGAGCGTCATCTCGGTGACGGGGCAGCACTGGACGCCGTGGGCGCGAGCCGCCCACGAGCGGGGAGTGCTGGTGCGGCATCCGATGTTCGATCGCATCGAAGAGCACGGCGTCCGGATGCCGGACGGCACGTTCGAACCCGCCGATGTGATCCTCTGGGCGACGGGTTTTCGCGCCGACATCGCCCACCTCTCCCCGCTGGGACTGCGTACCGCAGCCGGCGGCGTACGCGTGGCGAACCGTCGCGCGATCGACGAGCCGCGCCTGTTCCTCATCGGCTACGGACCTTCGCAGTCCACGGTGGGCGCCAACCGCGCCGGGCGCGACGCGGCGCGCGCCATCGCCGCCGAGACGGATGCGCACCGCAGCCCTGGTGCGGGCCCATCGGTGTCGCGCACCGTCGCCTCCGCGACGGCGTGACGGGACTCAGGAGTCGATGCCGAGGTTCGCGTCGTCACCCGGCATCGCCCCGACGATCGGGATGCTGCCGGTGATCACCGGAATCGAGGTCGTCATCGTCGGCACGGAAGCCGATAGCAACGTGCCGTCCTCGCGCAGGGCGTCGCCGATGTCGCTGATCGTGGGACGACCCGACAGCTCGGGCCCCTGACCGCGCAGCGGCACCGTCAGCGTCGACTCCGCTCCGACGACGAACGTCTCGCCGCGCACCGAGAAGGAGACCGGCTCGCCGGCACCGGCATCCACGCGCAGCTGCTCCGCGGTGATCTCGATCTTCAGCGGCGTGCCCTGCCAGTGCAGGGTGAACGACAGTGACGGCCAGGCCTTGGGCAGGCGCGGATCGAAGCTCAGCTCGCCGTAGTGATCCCGCATGCCGCCGAAGCCGGCGACGAGCGCGGTCCAGACACCGCCGGCGGAGGCCACGTGCACCCCGTCGGACGCGTTGTGGTGCAGGTCGCCGAGGTCGACGAAGATCGACTGCGAGAAGTACTCCAGAGCCAGATCCTGGTACCCGACCTCTGCCGCAAGGATCGCCTGGACGACCGCCGACAGCGTCGAATCTCCCGTCGTCAGCGGGTCGTAGTACTCGAAATCGGCCAGCTTCTCCTCGTCGGTGAAGTGATTGCCCTGCAGGTACAGCGCCAGCACGACATCGGCCTGCTTGAGCACTTGATAGCGGTAGATCACCAGCGGGTGGAAGTGCAGCAGGAGCGGGCGCTGCTCCGGCGGCGTGTTCTCCAGATCCCACACCTCACGCTCGAGGAACACCTCGTCCTGAGGATGGATGCCGAGGCCCTCGCTGTACGGGATGTGCATCGCTTCCGCGGCGGCATCCCACGCGTCGGCCTCCGCCGGGTCGAACGAGAGCCGCTCCACCATCTGCGCGTAGTGCTCCGGCGCATCCTGCGCCATCTCACGCACGATACGCGCCGCGAAACGCAGGTTGAAGCGCGCCATCACGTTCGTGAACAGGTTGTCGTTGACGACCGTCGTGTACTCGTCGGGACCGGTGACGCCGTGGATGTGGAACACCTCGGGCTGGCCGTCCTCGGTGAAGCGCCAGAACCCGAGCGTGGCCCAGAGCCGCGCCGTCTCGACGGCGATGTCCACGCCCTCGCGGTACAGGAACTCGTCGTCGCCCGTGGCACGCACGTACTTGGCGAGCGCGAAGCTAACGTCGGCGTTGATGTGGTACTGCGCGGTACCGGCGGCGTAGTAGGCCGACGCCTCTTCACCGCTGATCGTGCGCCACGGGAAGAGGGCCCCCGCCTCGTTGAGCTGAGCGGCCCGACGACGCGCGGCCGGCAGCATGAGGTAGCGCATCCGCAGCGCGTTGCGAGCCCAGAGCGGGGTCGTGTACATGAGGAACGGGAGCACGTAGATCTCGGTGTCCCAGAAGTAGTGACCGCTATACCCCGAGCCCGACACGCCCTTGGCGGGAACGCCCTGGCCGTCGGCGCGGGCCGCTGCCTGCGCGAGCTGGAACAGACACCAGCGTGTCGCCTGCTGCAGGTCGTCGTGACCGCCGATGGCGACGTCGGAACGGTCCCAGAACGCGTCCATCCAGGCCCGCTGGCGCTCGAACTGCCGAGAGACGCCCTCGGCACCCACACGATCGAGCGCGCGGCGACCCCGATCGACGAGCTCGCGCGCGGGGACGCCGCGCGACGTGTGGTAGCTGACGAGCTTCGTGACCGTCACCGGCACGCCCGCCTTCGCCTGCACGCGATACACGTTCTTCGCGATGTCGGGTTCGATGAGCGTGCGGGACGAGTACTCGTTCTCGGTGTCGACGACGTGGTCGGCGACGACCGCCATCGTCATCCCCGACGCGTTCACCCGGTACGACAGCGCGACGCGGTCGCCGTCCTGCCAGTACTCCTCGGGGTGCAGGACGCGATCTTCGATCTTCTCCGCCTTGCGCGGGTCGAAGCCCTTCTTCGCAGCGCCCCCGGGCGCCGAGCCGCCGTAGACGTCTTGCCCGTCCTGACGGTTGACGATCTGGCAGCTCACCGTCACCGGGGCGTCGCTGTTGAGCACCGTCACGGTGACTCGCATGACCGCGAGATGACGCTCCTCGAAGGAGACCATCCGCTCGAAGTCGATCACGACGTCCTTGCCGCTCGGCGTCATCCACCGGACGTGACGCGTGAGCGTGCCCGCGCGCATGTCCAACGCGCGCTCGTACTCGCGGACGTCGGCGACGTCGAACGACAGGGGCTCATCGTCGACGTAGACGCGCATGACCTTGGCGTCCGGAGCGTTGATGATCGTCTGCCCGACCTCGGCGAAACCGTACGCCTGCTCCGCGTGACGGATCGGGAAGATCTCGTGGAAGCCGTTGATGAAGGTGCCGTGCTCGTGCGCGTGGCGGCCTTCGGGCTGATTGCCGCGGAGGCCGAGGTAGCCGTTGCCGAGGGCGAACAGCGTCTCGGTGACACCGACGTCGTCGAGCGAGAAGCGCGTCTCCACGAGGCGCCACGGGTCGATCGGGAAGCGGTCGCGATCCATCCTGTCCATCCTTTCGTCGGAGGGGCCGGTCATCGGGTGACGAAAGCCGAGAGGTCCTCGACGACGAGCGTCGCGCCGAGATCGAGCAGCGCCTGGGCTCCGGCACCGCGGTCGACGCCGACGACGAGCCCGAAGCCGGCGGCCGCGGCCGAGGCGACACCGGAGTGGGCGTCTTCGACGGCGGCGCTGCGGGCGGGGTCGACGCCGAGCAGGCGGGCCCCGGCGGCGAACATGTCGGGGGCGGGCTTGGAGCGCAGCCCCTCCCGCGCCGAGACGACCCCGTCGACGACGACCGGGAAATAGTCGCGGATGCCGGCGATCGTCAGCACTTCTTCGGCGTTCTTCGAACTCGACACGACACCGATCGGAGTGCCGGCGGTGCGCAGCTGCTCGATCAGCGCGAGCGATCCCGGGTAGGGGGCGATGCCGTCGGTGCGCAGCACCCGCGCGAACACCTCGTTTTTGCGGTTGCCGATGCCGCAGACCGTGTCGGCGGTGGTCGGATCGGAGGGGTCGCCCCACGGCACCTCGACGTCACGGGAGCGCAGGAGGCTCGCGACGCCGTCGTAGCGCTGCTTTCCGTCGAGGTAGCGGAAGTAGTCGTCCTCCGTGTACGGCGGCTCGATCCCCCACGAGCTGAACAGCTCGGTGAACATCGACTGCCACGCGTGCATGTGCACGTCGGCCGTCGGCGTCAGCACGCCGTCCAGGTCGAAGAGCACGCCGTTCAGTGCGCGCAGGTCGGGAAGCTCGGGAAGCTCGGCTGTCACGGGTTCAGCGTAGTGGCCCGGGTGTGACCCGCGCGTCACGATGCGACGACGGCGAGCGTCTGCCGGGCGATCTCCAGCTCTTCGTTCGTGGGGACCACGAGGACGGTGACCGAGGAGTCGTCGGCGGAGATGGTGCGGATGCCGCGCTCGCGCGCCTCGTTGCGCTCCGGATCGAGACGGATGCCGAGGAAGCCCAGGGTCGCCATCGCCTCCGCACGCACGAGCGGCGAGTTCTCCCCCACCCCGGCGGTGAACGAGATGACATCCACGCCGCCGAGCTGGGCGATGTAGGCGCCGATGTAGGCTCGCAGCCGGTGGATGTAGACGTCGAAGGCGAGCATCGCCGCCCCCGCGCCCTCGGCACGGCGGTCCTCGATGTCGCGCATGTCGGACACGCCGGCGAGGCCCACCATGCCGCTGCGCTTGTTGAGGAACTCGTCCAGTTCGCCCGGGCTCATCTCCTCGCGGCGCGCCAGCACGAGCAGCACCGACGGATCGAGGTCGCCGGAGCGGGTCCCCATGACGAGGCCCTCCAGCGGCGTGAGTCCCATGGAGGTGTCGACGGAGTGCCCACCGTCGATCGCCGTGATCGAGGCGCCGTTGCCCAGGTGCAGCACGAGCTGCTTGAGCTCTCGCAGAGGCCGCTCCACATACGCCGCGGCGGCCTCGCTGACGAACTTGTGACTGGTGCCGTGGAAGCCGTAGCGGCGGATGCGGTGCTTGCGCGCGATCGTCTGGTCGATCGCATAGGTGTACGCCGCCGGCGGGAGGGTCTGGTGGAAGGCCGTGTCGAACACGGCGACGTGCGGCAGGGCAGGGAACGCGGCGCGCGCGGCGCGGACGCCCTGCAGCGCCCCGGGGTTGTGCAGGGGGGCGAGCACCGACAGCTCGTCGATGTTGATCTCGACCAGATCGTCGATCAGCGTCGGGCGGAAGAAACGGGCGCCGCCCTGGACGACGCGGTGCCCCACCGCCGACGGCGGGGTCTCGACCAGCGACGGACCGTACTCCTCGAACGCGTCGAGCATCACGCGGAAGCCGGCGGCGTGGTCGGGGATCGGCAGTTCGCGCGAGTGATCGGCATCCCCCACCTTGTGGCGGGCCGAGCCGGTCTCCTGGCCGATGCGCTCGACGAGACCCGACGCGAGCGCCGTCTGGGACTCGACGTCGACGAGCTGATACTTGAACGACGAGGAGCCGCTGTTGATGACGAGGACGACGGTCATGCGTTGTTTCCCTGCTGCTGGTTCTGCGCCTGGATCGCGGTGATGGCGATCGTGTTGACGATGTCTTCGACCAGCGCGCCGCGCGACAGGTCGTTGATGGGCTTGTTGAGTCCCTGGAGCACCGGTCCCATGGCGATCGCTCCGGCAGAGCGCTGCACCGCCTTGTACGTGTTGTTGCCGGTGTTGAGGTCGGGGAAGACGAACACCGTCGCCCGGCCCGCGACCGCGGAGTCGGGCATCTTCGCCTTGGCGACGGCGGCGTCGGCCGCCGCGTCGTACTGGATCGGTCCTTCGACGAGCAGCTCGGGCGCGCGCTCGCGAACGAAGGCCGTGGCCTCGCGCACCTTGTCGACGTCCTCGCCCGATCCGGACTCGCCGGTGGAGTACGAGAGCATCGCGATGCGGGGCTCGATGCCGAACTGACGCGCCGTGGCGGCCGACGAGATCGCGATGTCGGAGAGCTGTGCGGCGGTGGGGTCCGGGATCACGGCGCAGTCGCCGTACACGAGCACGCGGTCGGCGAGCGCCATGAGGAACACGCTGGAGACGACTGAGACGCCCGGACGGGTCTTGATGATCTCGAACGCGGGCCGGATGGTGTGCGCCGTGGTGTGGGCGGCGCCGGAGACCATGCCGTCGGCGAGACCCAGGTGCACCATCATGGTGCCGAAGTACGACACGTCGGTGATGGTGTCGGCCGCCTTCTCGTACGTGATGCCCTTGTGCTTGCGCAGCTCCGCGTACTCCTCGGCGAAACGGTGCACGATCTGCGGGTCGAACGGGCTCAGCACCTGCGCGGCGCTCAGGTCGAGACCGAGCTCGACGGCGCGACCGCGCACCTCGGCCTCGTCGCCGAGGATCGTCAGGTCGGCGATGCCGCGGGCGAGCACGGTCGCCGCCGCCCGCAGCACGCGGTCGTCGCCGCCCTCGGGCAGCACGATGCGCTTACGGCCCGCACGGGCACGCTCCAGGAGCTGGTACTCGAACATCAGCGGCGTCACCACCGTGGAATGGGCCAATCCCAGAGCACGCGTGAACTCGTCGGTGTCGACGTGCTGCTCGAACAGGGCCAGCGCCGTGTCGTAGCGGCGCTGCGAGCCGGCGGCGAGGCGGCCGCGGGTGCTCATGACCCGGACGGCGGTGTCGTACGTGTCCAGGTCGGTCTGGATGATCGGAAGCGGCGAGTCGAGCCCCACCATGAGGTCCTGCACGGCCGGTGGCAGCGGGAACGGACCGTTGAGGATGATGCCCGCGATCGAGGGGAAGGTGCCCGACGAGTTCGCCAGCAGCAGTCCGAGCAGCACCTCGGTGCGATCGGCCGGCACGATGACGATGGCACCCTCGGTGAGGCGCGGGAGGATGTTGTTGAGCGACATACCCGCGACGACCACGTCCAGCACTTCGCGCACGAGCAGCGCCTCGTCACCACGAAGAAGCGTGCCGCCGAGGGCGAGCATGATGTCGCGGACGGCCGGGGCGACGAGGAACACGTCTTCGGGGATGGACCACACCGCGACCTCGGCCTCACGATTGCCGTCGACCGCGGGCACGCCGCGCACGACGTCGCCGATCGCCGCGTTGATCTCGTCGAGGTGCGCGGGGTCGGCGCGGTTGGTGATGACCGCGAACAGCTCGGCGCGCTGGTGCGTGATGTCGGTGAGGGCGAGTTCGGTGAGCTGCGCCAGCTGCTGCGGCGTGCGCGGAACGCTCACCCCGAGGCGGTCGCCCTGGTCTGCCCGACCGTTGAGCACGACCAGCACGGGAGCGCCGAGGTTCGCCGCGATGCGGGCGTTGTAGCCGAGCTCGCTGGTCGAGCCGACGTCCGTGAAGTCGCTGCCGACCACGACGACCGCGTCGCACTTCGCCTCGACGGCCTTGAACCGCTCGACGATGCGCGAGAGCGCGGCATCCGGGTCTCGTCGCACGTCGTCGTAGGTGACGCCCACGGCCTCCTCGTAGTCGAGGTCGACTCCGATGTGATCGAGGAGCATCTCGAGCACGTAGTCGCGTTCGTCGATCGAACGGGCGATGGCCCGGAACACGCCCACTCGGGGAGTGGAACGGGTCAGTGCGTCGAGCACTCCGAGGACGATGGTCGATTTGCCGGACAGCCCCTCGGTGGAGGTGATGTAGATGCTCTGCGCCACGGGTTCCAGCCTAGGTGGGGGGCGCTGCGGCCCGGCAGGGATCTGCCGGAGAAAACCTTCCGCCGGGACGCAAGCAGCGATCCGGACGGGTAGCGCACGCCGACGCACGCGCGGAAAGTCCCCGGGCAAAAGAAAGACTCTCCGCGAACCCGGCAGAGCCTGGTTACCCTTGCTACGTTTCCGTCCTGGGGGAGTTGGCCTGGGTGCCGCCTCGCGGAGAGCTGTATGCGAGTTTACCCGACGACGGGCTCCCCCCTCGCCAGCCGGGTTAGCATCGAGCAAGCACCGCCGCTGAGACAGGGAGACGCATGCCCGACCACCCGCTCACCGCCGAATCGTTCGCTCGCGCGGCCGAGGCCATCGAATCCTCGATCACGCGCGTCATCGACGGCAAACCGGATGCCGTGCGCGCCGCGCTCGTCTGCCTCCTCGCCGAAGGACACCTCCTCATCGAGGATGTGCCCGGGGTCGGTAAAACGATGCTGGCGCGGGCGCTCGCGGCATCCGTCGACGCGAGCGTGCGTCGCATCCAGTTCACGCCCGACCTCCTCCCGGGCGATGTGACGGGCGTGAGTGTCTACAACCCCGTCGATCGCGAGTTCGAGTTCAAGCCAGGTGCCGTCTTCGCGCAGATCGTCATCGCCGACGAGATCAACCGGGCCTCACCGAAGACGCAGTCGGCTCTTCTGGAGGCGATGGAGGAGCATCAGGTCACCGTCGACGGCACCAGCCACCCGCTCGCCGACCCGTTCCTCGTCGTCGCGACGCAGAACCCGCTCGAGATGGAGGGCACGTATGCCCTGCCCGAGGCGCAGCGCGACCGCTTCATGATGCGCATCTCCATGGGCTACCCCGATGCCGAGAGCGAAGTCCTGATGCTGCGTCAGCGCGAGCGCATCAACCCTCTCGACGCGCTCACTCCCGTGCTCGGCGCCGGCGACATCAGGGACCTCATCGCCTGGGTGCGCGCCGTGCACGTCTCCCCCGCCGTCGAAGAGTACGCCGTCGGGCTGTCGCGGGCGACACGCGAGCACCCCGACCTGCGCCTCGGGGCGAGCCCCCGTGCGACCTTGCAGCTCGTGCGCGCCGCCAAGGTGCGCGCGGCGCTGGACGGACGCGAGTTCGTCATTCCGGATGACGTGGCGGCGCTCGTCGAGCCGGTGTTCGCTCATCGACTGATCGCGTCGCGTGGCACCGCGTCGGCTCGAGGCCGCTCCAGCACGGAGACGATCGGCGCCGTGCTGCGCGCGATCGTCGGCGCGGTGCGCGTGCCGCTCGCGACCCGCTGATCGAGAGCGCCCGATGCCCCGCTGGCCCCTGCTGTCTCGCCTGCCGCTGACCCTGCGCGGCCTGGGCGCACTGGTGCTCGCCGCGGCGTGCGGCATGCTGGCCCAGCGCTTCGGCATCGCGGAGCTCGCCTACGTGGGCGCGCTGTTGGCGGCAGCCGTGGTCGTCAGCGCCGCCACCCTGTACCTGCTCCCGAGCTCCGCGCGGGCGACCCGCGCCTTCTCCCCCGACGTCGCCGCCGCCGGCAGCGAGGTGCGGGTGCGCCTCACCGTCGAGATCCGTTCCTCTCTGCCCACCAGCGAGGCGCGGTGGCGTGACGCCGTGCCCGACGGCGTGGTCGCGGCATCCACGGCCGGCGCCGCGCCGGACGGCGTGCTGCCGCCGACCGGGTCGGCGATCGCCGGCCCGTCGCAGGTCGAGGTCGACTACGCCGTGCGCGCCGAGCGCCGTGGACTTCGCCGCGTGGGGCCCTTGGCACTCGTGACGACCGATCCGTTCGGCTTCACACGGCGGCGCCGGACGGTCGGCGACACCTCGCCGCTGGTGATCGTGCCCGAGATCGTCGATCTCGACGAGCTGCACGACCTCCCCGGCGACGCCGGGGGCAGCACCCGCAGCGTGACCGATCGGATGGGCCAGGGCGCCGACAACCTCATCCCGCGCACGTACGCGCCCGGCGACTCGATGCGACGCATCCACTGGCGCGCCAGCGCCCACCGCGACGAGCTGATGGTGCGTCAGGAGGAGCAGGAGACCACCCCGGAAGCCGTGGTCGTGCTCGATCGCGGCGCGGCGCGCTGGTCGCCCGCCGCCGGGCGCGCCGCGGGCGCGGACCCCGCCTTCGAGACGGCGGTCTCCGCCTGCGTCTCGGCGACGGCGCGACTGGTCCGCGAAGGCTACCTCGTCACCGTCATCGACGCCGACGGCGCCGTACTGTGCGACCCGATCGAGGGCGGCGACACGGCGGGCGTCGAGCGTCTCGCCGTCGCCCTCGCCACGATCACCGCACGGCGCGATCTCCCCCTCGAGGCGCTCGCCCGATTGTTCACGGGAATCGCGGCCGGTCCCGTGATCGTCGTGACCGGTGGCCTGGCGGCCGCGGATGTCGTCGCGCTCGCACCCGTGCCGCACCACAGCACCATGCCGATCCTCCTCCTCGTGTCGGAGGCACAGGAGGTGCTGGCGGCCGCCGCCGACACCGGGTGGCGCGTCGGCGCGCTGACCGCGGGCGGCGACGTCGCGGCCGCCTGGAGCGACGCCCTGGCGTCGCGCGAGACCCGGAGCGTGCACCGTGCCGCCTCGTGAGCGGCGCCGCCACGGAGAGCTGCGCCTCGCACTGGCGCTGTGGCTCGGCATCCTGAGCACACTCGTTCCGCTCACCCGCGTCGTGCAGAGCGGCTCGTGGCTGTGGGGCGCGATCGCCCTGCCGTTCGCGCTGCTGGCGCTCGGCTACGGACTGCGCCGGCTGCGACTGCCGGTCATCGTCGTCACGATCATCGAGCTCGCCGCGTGGACCGGCGCGGTGACCGCCGTCTTCTTCCCGGCGAACGCCCTTCTGGGTGTGATCCCGACCGGCGGCGTCGTGGAGGCGCTGCCCCGGATGATCACCACGGCATCCGCTCTCATCACGGACGGTGTCGCTCCCCTGACGCCGACGCAGCCGCTCGTGTTCCTCATCGTCGCATCGCTCGGGCTTCTGACCGTCGCCCTCGATCACGTCGTCATCACGGCGCGGATGCCGCTTCTGGCCAGCATCGCCCTGGTCGCCGTCTGGCTCATCCCCGCCATCGCCGTGCCGGCCGGGGTCGACATCGTGGCGTTCGTGGTGCTCGCGGCATCCGTGCTGCTGCTCATCCGCGCCGAGACCCGCACCCGCGAGACACCCAGCGCCGCCGCGTCCCCACGCGCCGTCACCGCGCGCGCCGGCGGCGTCGCGGCCGTCGCCACCGCGATCGGCGCCGTCGCGATCATCGCGGCGCTCGCGGTCGGACCCACGCTGCAAGCGTCGGTTCCCGCCGCGGGGTTCGGTACCTCCACGATGATCGATCCGTCGCTGGATCTCGGCAAAAACCTGCGTCGCCAGGACGGCGCGACGGTGCTCACCCTGCGCACCGACGGCACCAGCGTGCCCTACCTGCGCGTGGCGACGCTGTCGCTGTTCGATGGCACGGTGTGGCAGCCCGATCGCACGAGCACGGTCGATCTGAGCGCAGCGCCGCTCGAGCCCGTCGAGCTCTCGGCGAACATCGCCGTCGTACAGACCCGCACGACCGTCGCGATCAAGAACCTCGCGTCCGCCTACGCGCCCGTCCCCTACCCGGCCACCGAGGTCGACGGATTGACCGGGGCGTGGCAGTTCGCCCCGTACAACCGCACCGTCGCCGGCGCGGCCGGAGCGACGCAGGGACAGCAGTACACCGTCGTCTCCGACATCGCCCAGCCGACGCTCGAGCAGATCCGCGCGTCGTCGGCGGGAGGCGCGGGTGTGAGCATCGACGTGGACTCCCTCCCCGCCGGCAGCCCGCCGATCATCGCGCAGCTGGCCCGTCAGGTCACCGCGCAGGCCGACACCGACTACGACAAACTCATCGCGCTGCAGGACTGGTTCCGCGGTCCGGAGTTCACGTACTCGCTCGACGCGCCCGTGCAGGAGGGCTTCGACGGGCAGGGCGTCGACGCCGTGGCCGCCTTCCTCCAGGCCAAGACAGGATATTGCGTGCACTTCGCGGGCGCCTTCGCCCTCATGGCTCGCAGCCTCGGCATGCCGACCCGGATCGTGGTCGGGTTCCTTCCCGGCTCGTTCACGGGCCAGGTCGTTGACGGCCAGCGCGTCATCGATGTGACGCGGCGCCAACTGCACGCGTGGCCGGAGGTGTCCTTCCGCGGCATCGGATGGGTCCCGTTCGAGCCGACCAAGGGCCTCGGCACCGAGACGCGCTTCGACAGCGCCGCCTCGACCGCGACCACGGCGCCGACGACGTCGCCCCGTCCGGAGGCGACCTCCGCGGCCACGACCGCCCCGACGGCCGACGTGAACGACCCGCAGCAGGGGGCGCAGACGGATGCCGCAGGCTCGGGCCCGACGCTGATCGATCTGCGTCCGCTGCTGAGCATCCTCGGCGCCGTCGTCGTGGTCGCCGCACTGCCGGGGGTGGCGGGGGCGCTCCGGCGGCTCATGCTGCGCCGGCGCGGAACGGTGACCGCCGCGTGGCGCCTCGTGCAGGACACCGCGATCGACGCGGGTTTGCCGGTGCCGTCGTCGCGCTCGCCACGCGCCTTCGGCGCCTTCCTCGTCAGCGCCGGGGGCGCCCCCGCGACGCCGATGTCTCAGCTCGTGGCCGCCGTCGAGCGGGCGAACTACGCGGCGGACGCGGCCGGCGCGGGCCCGGATGCCGCCGCGATGAGCGCCGCCCTCGGCATCCGATCCGCCATGCTCGCGGCGATGCCGGCGGCGCGGCGGGCGCGCACGCTGGCGCTGCCGTGGTCGCTCGTCGTGCGGCCGGGCTCCGGCCTGGCCGATCGCGACGCGCCGGCCTGAACCGGCGCGTCGCGATCAGTCATCAGCTGCGCGCGAGCGCCGGGGCCTGCTCGTCGGCGTCGTCGGCCGAGTCGTCGGCGAACGGCTCGCCGTCGCGCGGCGCGTCGTACAGCTCGCGGTCGAGGATGCCCTCGCGCTTCGCGACGATCGTGGGCACCAGGGCCTGGCCTGCGACGTTGACCGCGGTGCGGCCCATGTCGAGGATCGGGTCGATCGCGAGGAGCAGACCGACACCCTCCAGGGGCAGGCCGAGGGTGGAGAGGGTCAGCGTGAGCATGACCGTCGCGCCGGTGGTGCCGGCCGTGGCCGCCGAGCCCACGACCGAGACGAGCGCGATCAGCAGGTACGACACGATGTTCAGCTCGATGCCGAAGAACTGGGCGACGAAGATCGCGGCGATCGCCGGGTAGATCGCGGCGCAGCCGTCCATCTTGGTCGTCGCACCCAGCGGCACCGCGAACGAGGCGTACTCGCGCGGCACGCCGAGGTTGCGCTCGGTCACGCGCTGGGTCAGCGGGAGTGTGCCGATCGAGGAGCGCGAGACGAACCCGAGCTGCACGGCCGGCCAGACGCCGGAGAAGTACTGCTTGATCGACAGGCCGTGGCTCTTGACGAGGATCGGGTAGACGACGAACAGCACGAGCACGAGCCCGACGTAGACGGCCACGACGAACCAGACCAGCGTGAGCAGCTTGTCGGTGCCGTACTGCACGACCGCCGAGGCGATGAGGCCGAGCGTGCCGAGGGGCGCGATGCGGATGATCCACCAGAGCACTCGCTGCACGATCTTCAGCGACGACTGCGTGAACGCGACGAACGGCTCGGCGCGCTTGCCGACCTTGAGCGCGGCGATGCCGACGGCGACCGAGACCACGATGACCTGGAGCACGTTGAATCCGACCGTCGAGGTGATCGCACCGGAGTCGCTTGCGGAGCTCGAGACGGTCAGACCCAGGACGTTCTGCGGAATGAGGCCCTTGAGGAAGTTCCACCACGTGCCGACCGTGTAGGGGGCGCCGGTCGTGAGCTGGTCGTGGGCGACGCGGTTACCGGGCTGGATCGTGATGCCCAGGACGATGCCGATGGTCACGGCGATGAGCGCCGTGATCCCGAACCACAGCAGGGTCTGACCCGCCAGCCGCGCGGCGTTGGTCACGTTGCGCAGCTGCGTGATGCTGGCCACGACCGCGAGGAAGATGAGCGGGACGACGGCAGCCTTCAGCAGCGTCACGTAGGACGAGCCGATGGTCGACAGGGTCGCGGACAGGCCGTTGGGGTTGCCCGCGGCATCCGGACCGAGGTTCAGGGCGAGGATGCCGAGCAGGATGCCGGCGATCAGCGCGACCGTGATCTGGAAGCCGAACGAGCGGTAGAACGGCTTCTTCGGCTTGGGCGGACGCGCGGCGGGCGCGGTGGTGCTGGTGGAACTCATGAGGGGGGATATCTCCTGTTTCGGCGGATGCCGGGTGGAACTTCGCAGGGTGTCGACGTTACGTCGCGTCCGGCGCACTCGCGAGTCACGATGACGCACGATGACGCGGGTGACACGCGAGCGCGGACCGCCCGTCACTCCAACGGCGGCGATAACCGGTGCATTCCCGGCGGTCGGGATTCGGTTCCCGCTCCCCTCGAGCCGCAGCCGGTCAGCTCAGGCTGGCGATGAGTTCCTGCACCCGCCCCTTGATGTCGTCACGCACCCCGCGGACGACCTCGACGGGCTGGCCCGCCGGGTCGGTCAGCTGCCAATCCTCGTAGCGCTTTCCAGGGAAGATGGGGCATGCATCCCCGCATCCCATCGTGATGACGACGTCGGCCTGGCGCACGGCGTCCGTCGTCAGAATCTGCGGGGTGGCCGAGGACAGGTCGATGCCTTCTTCGGCCATCACGGCCACGGCTGCCGGGTTTACCGCGTTGCCCGGCTCGCTGCCGGCCGAGAACACATCGATGCGGTCGCCGGCGAGCGCACGGAGGTATCCGGCGGCCATCTGAGAGCGGCCGGCGTTGTGCACGCAGACGAAGAGGACGGCGGGCTTGGTGGAGTCGATCATGGCATTCCTCGTTCGGGTGTCAGGAGAGGGCGGGCGCGGTCGGGATGATCGAGACGGTCTGAGGCGGCGGTGCGCAGCAGGCGCCGCCACGTGAAGCGCCCGAGGCGTCGAAGAGCCCGGCACCGCCGCACACGCCAGTATCGGGCAAGACCAGCTCGACACGCCGTGCGGCCTCGTGATCGCCCGCCACGTCGGCCACGACGCTGCGCACCTGCTCGTACCCGGTGAGCGCGAGAAAGGTCGGCGCGCGGCCGTACGACTTCGCGCCGACGATGAAGAAACCCGGTTCGGGGTGGGCGAGGTCGGCGGCGCCGGTGGCGGCGACCGAGCCGCACGAGTGCACGTTCGGATCCACCTCGGCGGCGATGCGAACGGGAGCCTGCAAGGTGGAGTCGAGCTCCAGACGCAGCTCCGACAGGAACGACAGGTCGGGGCGGAACCCGGTGAGCACGACGGCCCTGTCGGCAGCGAGGTGACGACCGTCCTCCGCCACGAGGACCACGCCATCACCGGCATCCGTGACTCGTTCCACGCGGAACCCCGTCACGAGCGAGACGAGACCGGCATCCACGAACTCCTTCGCCCGGATGCCGAGGGCTCCGCGCGCGGGCAGCTCGTCTGCTTCACCCCCGCCGAACGCCTTCCGCGCGCTCGCACGACGCAGCGCCCAGGTCACCGTCGTGGACGGGTCGCGGCGCGCCATCCGTGCCAGGGCCAAGACCGCGGTGAGGGCGGAATGCCCGGAACCGACGACGACGGTGTGTCTGCCCTCGAATCCGGAGCGATCTCGGAAATCGGGGATGCGGTAGCTGAGCCGGTCGGCCGCCGCGCGCTCGCCGAGAGCCGGCAGACCGTCCGCACCCGCGGGGTTGGGGGTCTCCCACGTACCGGAGGCGTCGATGACGGCGCGTGCCGCGAGGCGGTAGTCGTCGCCTCCGGTCGGTCGGACGTGCACCGTGAAGGGCTGATCGCCGCGACCGGCATCGACGAGGCGGTCGCGTCCCGACCGCGAGACGCCGACGACGCGCGCGCCGTAACGAACACGATCGCCGAGTGCGTCGGCCAGCGGTGCGAGATAGCGACCGATCCACTGCACGCCGGTGGGGTAGCCGCTCGGCGGCGGTGTCCAGCCCGTCGCGTCAAGGACGCGAGCGCTGGCGGCATCGACGAGCTCGGACCAGTCGGAGAACAGCCGCACATGGCCCCACTCCGCCACGGCGGCGGCGGGCGTCGCACCGGCCTCCAGCACGACGACCGGCATCCCGCGTTCGATGAGATGGGCGGCGGCGGCGAGGCCCTGGGGTCCGGCGCCGATCACGACGACGGGCAGTGCGTCATCCACCGGACTCCTCCTTCGTATCGACATCTGTCGATGGGTAAAGATTCCGGCATGCATCGACAGATGTCAATACGAGGTGCACAATCGAAAGATGCCGACGCTGCTGCCCCTCCTGACGAACACCGCCGACGGGTGCAGCTCGACCGCGCCCGTGAACGCACTGACGGCGGATGAGGTAGAAATGCTCGCCCGCACCTTCAAGGCGCTCGGCGACCCCACGCGGGTGCGCCTGCTATCGCTGATCGCCGCATCGCCGGGCGGTGAAGCCTGCATCTGCGATCTCACCGCACCGGTCGGCCTCTCCCAGCCGACCGTGTCCCACCACATGAAGCTTCTCGTGGATGCCGGGCTCGCCACGCGTGAGCAGCGCGGGCGCTGGGCGTACTTCCGGGTCGTCACCGATGCCCTCGACCAGGCCGCGAACGCTCTCCGCCCGTGAAGGCGGTCTCGATCCGCGCGATGCGGCCCGAAGATTGGCCGGAGGTGGAGGGGATCTATCACGAAGGCCTCGCCACGGGAAACGCCAGCTTCGAGGCTGAGCCGCCCACCTGGGAGGCCTTCGACACCGGCCAGCTCGGCGTCAGCCGGTTGGTCGCCGTCGACGCCGACGGCGGCGTCACGGGATGGGTCGCGGCATCCGCCGTCTCGACCCGCGCGGTGTACCGCGGCGTCGTCGCGGGTCAGTGGCGCGACACCGATCCTGGTCGAACGTCGCCGCCCCGACGGAGCGCCGTAACGCGAGAACCCCGCCCAGGCTTTCGCGTGGACGGGGTTCTCGGCTGAGCGGAAGTGACAGGATTTGAACCTGCGAGGCGAGTTACCCCGCCTACATGGATTCCAGCCATGCTCCTTAGGCCGCTCGGACACACTTCCGTCGACGATCCTATCAGCCGCCGCGACGGCCGTTGTCGCTCACGCGGTCGCGAGAAGGTCCCCGGCCAGCGGCAGCTGCGGCACCTGCGTGAACCGCCACGCCCCGGCATCCGCGGGGCTGAGTCACCACACCAGGTCGAATCGATCCCCCGGCCACGCGGCGGGCGGGGGCGGGTCGATCGATCCGAGGTGGCTCAGGATGTCGGGGATCAGCTCGTGCTCCCAGGCGACGAGCGTGCACCCCGTCGTCGTACGCAGCGCCGCGGCAAGCGCGGCCGTGTCGTCCTTCTTCCACGTCGTCTCCAGAGCGAGCCCCAACCTCGCGGCCAGCGGCGTCACCGTCTGCGCAGGGCGTTTGCTCCCCGCGGAGCACGCCGAGAGCGTCAGCGCCGCTGCAGACCCCACGCCCGCGGTCAGGAGGGTTCGTCGCGAGAGTGCGTCGCGCGCCTGCCGACGTTCGTCCATGTGTTCCTTCTCCGATCGTGCTCGCCGATCGTCACACGCCGGTCCGCGCCAACTCCACGGACCGAGCATGTTCATCGGGCGTGCTGGCGAAACGCCCAGCAGCCACACGGAACGCGGGGTCGCAAACGGTGCTCACGACGTCGCGCAAACCACAGATCTGGCCCCCGTTTCGGACCCGCGCCGCCGCGGGCACAGGGCGCCCGGCAGCCTAGATCGGCAGCGGTATGCGCCGGGTCTGGGCGCCCAGGTCCCACGGCTCGGTCCAGCCGAGCCGGTCGAACAGCGCGTCGATCACCATCGCGGTGAAACCCCAGACGAGGTGGCCCTGTACCTCGAAGGCGGGCCCGCGCCACGTCTGCCCTTCGCGCTCGATCACGGTCACCCCACGGCTGCGCGGGTCGAGGAGGTCGGCCACCGGGGCGCGGAACACCGCAGCGGACTCCGCATCGTCGACGACACGAACGGGCGACGGATGCCGCCACCACCCCAACACGGGCGTGACGAGGTGCCCGGAGAACTCCAACGGCACCGGCGGCAGCGCGCCCAGCACCTCGACGCCGGCCGGATCGAGCCCCGTCTCCTCCTCGGCTTCGCGCAGTGCGGCCGCGATGGGCCCGGCATCCGCGGGGTCGAGGCGTCCTCCGGGAAACGCAACCTGTCCCGGATGAGCGCGGAGCGTGGTCGCACGCTCCAGCAGCAGCACGTCGAGGTCGCGCGAGACCGCGGCATCCTGCGCCGCGTGTGCGCTCTGTACGTCATCGAGCACGCCGAACAGAATCAGCACCGCGGCGGCGCGCGGCGAGAACGCTGCAGACAGTCTCTGCCGTGGCGCTCCCCAGTCCCGGCCATCGCGAGCCAGAGCGGCCAACTCGGCGCGTGCCCCGGCGGCGGAAGCGGTGGAGTCGGAGGGCACCCGTTCAGGCTACGACGCGTCGGCCGCTACGGGGTCATACGCAACTCGCCGGACGCGAAGGGGAACGGGAAAGCGATCGCGTACGGCTCGCCGGGGTCCGGCACCGGGACCAGGGTGAGCCACGTCAGCGACACGATCGTCGCGACGACGAAGGGCACGACGACACCGGTGGCCGCGCGCCCGAGAATCCGCCGCGCATCGTCATCGGATGCCGCGTGATGAACAACACGCTCGTTCCCGCCAGCCTGCCGCCCGGGAGGGGCCCGGTCAAGGAGAACGCCCTCGGTAGGGTGGTCTCTCGTGACCTCGCCTGCACCGCGGATCGGCATCGTCGTCACCGACGCCGCCTTCTACTCCGACGAAGACCCCGACCACGACACCCCGGTGCTCCTGGATGCACTCCGCGCTCGCGGCGCGGCGGCCGAGGCCGTCGTCTGGCACGACGACAGCGTCGATCTCGCCGCCTTCGATCTGCTCGCGATCCGCTCGCCGTGGGATTACCCCGAGCGTCCCGATGAGTTCCATGCCTGGCTCGAGCGCGCGGCGGCATCCACCCGCGTCGTCAACGCCCCGGCGACGATGCGCTGGAACCTCGACAAGCACTACCTCGCCGACCTCGAAGGCGTCGGCATCCGCGTGGTACCGACCGCGTATGCGGACAGCGTCGACGACGTCCGCGCGGCGCTGGCCGCGCACGACCGCGTCGTCGTGAAGCCGGCGGTGTCGGCGGGGGCGCGCGACACCGGCCTTTTCGACGCCGACGACGAGCGGGCCCTCGACCTGGCGACACGGATCATCGAGGCCGGCGATACCGCGATGATCCAGCCCGAGGTGCCCGAACTGTCCCGCGGGTGGGAGAAGGCTCTCTACCTCATCGACGGTCGGTTCACGCACGCCATCTCCAAGGGCGCCCTGCTCGAAGTGGGCGGCGGACTCATCGGCGGCGTCTACGAGGAACATCCCGAACAGGTACCCGCCTACGACGACGAGGTCGCCTTCGCCACCGCCGTCGTGCGGGCGGTGCAGGCCGTCACCGGCGGTCCGCTCCCCCTCTACGCCCGCGTCGACACCGTGCGCTCGCGGGCCTACGGCCTGGCGCTGCTGGAGGTCGAGCTCGTCGAGCCCGCCCTCAACCTGCACGTCGCACCGCACGTCACCGACGCCGTCGTCGATGCGCTTCTCACCGCGGCAACAGGCGGAGCGTCCTAGCGGCGCCGGCGCCGACCGCGCGGCAGGAGGCTGACGACGAGCGGGACGAGCGACGCGATCATCATCGCCACACCGAAGACCTCGTCGGTCACCCGCAGCAGGATGCCGCCGATGAGCAGGATGCCGAAGACCACCGCCGCGAGTCCCCGCTGGGCGATCCGCTCCAGGCGGTCGAGCCGGCGTTCCAGGCGCGACAGGTCGACCGACACCGTGCCCTCCTCGAAACCCGTGATGAGTCCGTCGAGGCGTCCGGGCAGACGCCACGCGGTCGTGGCGACCTCCGCGACCTGCGCGAGCGCGTCCTTCACGACGTTGCCGCCCTCATCACGCAGCACCTGACCGGCGAACGGCTCGATGCTCTCCCAGATGTTGTACTCGGGCTCCAGCGTGCTGCAGACGCCCGAGGTGAGCGAGATCGCGCGCACGATCAGCAGGAAGTTCTCCGGCAGCTGGAACGGCAGGCTCCGCACGACATCGCCGAACTCCTCCGCGAAGTCGCGGAACTCGCGGGGATCGACCTCGCGCAGTTGCGCGAATCCCATGCCGCCGAAGCGGGCGAACAGTTTCGCGTAGGCACGCTCGAGCTCGCGGGTGTCGGCGCCGGGCAAGAGCGCGCCGACATCGAGAATGCCCTGCACCAGTCTCTTGCTGTCGCGAGCCGCGACGGCCAGCAGCACGGTACGAAGCCCTGAGCGCAGCCGGTCGTCGACGATGCCCATCATGCCGAAGTCGATGAAGGTCAGTGTCCACGCCGGCGCCGCGGCATCCGCGCCGGCGGGGCGGGGCGTCACGAAGACGTTGCCCGGGTGCGGATCGGCGTGGAAGAAACCCGTGCGGAACAGCTGCGTGAACATGGTCGTCGCGAAGACCTCGGCCACCTCCACGGGATCGATGCCGGCCGCGCGCAGGCCCGCGACGTCGGAGATCTTGATCGCCGTCACATCCTGCAGCGTCAGAACCTTGCGCGTCGAGCGCTCCCAGACGACCTCCGGCACGGCGACGGCGGGGTCATCCGCCACGTCCGCGCCGAATCGCTCGGCGTTCTGCGCTTCGTGCAGGTAGTCGATCTCCTCGCGCGATGTCGCGGCGAACTCCTCGGCCAGCGCGGGCGCATCGACGCGGTCCGAGACGAGCCGCACGCGACTCAGCCACCCTGCGACTCGGCGCAGCGCCGCCAGGTCGACGTCGACGATCTCGTCGATCCCCGGGCGCTGCACCTTCACGACGACGGCGCCGAATCCGCTCAGCGTCGCATCTGCCGGCGTCAGTCGGGCGCGGTGCGCCTGCCCCAGGGATGCCGCGGCCACAGGAGTCTCGTCGAACCAGGCATACGCGCGCTCCAGCGGCATCCCGAGCTGCGCCTCGGCGGCGGCACGGATGTCCGCGAACGGCACCGGCGGCACCTCGTCCTGCAGCCCCTCCAGCTCCTTCGTGATCTCCGGCGGCAGCACGTCCAGGCGCGAGGACATGAACTGGCCGACCTTGATCATGAGACCGCCGAGGTCGACGGCGAGCGCGTGGAAGCGGCGGGCGATGCGCTGCATCCGCGCGCTGCGCGACCGCTCGGCGAGGCGCCCGAGGCCCACGCGCGGCAGGAACAGGTCGTACCACCAGGTCTGCGCCAGCGAAAGTGCGGCGAAGCGGAGGATGCGCCGGTACCGCGCGCGTGAGCCGGACTGCACCGCCGATCAGCCCTGTGCGAGCAGCGCGTACACGCGGCGACGGGCCTCGTCGAGGATCTCGACGGCGCTCTGCACCTGCTCGGGCGTGCCGGTGCGCCCCACCTGCCCGACCGCCTGCGCGAGCGCGAAGCCGGCCTTCGGCAGCGCGCTCATGCGGCCGCCGTCGCGCTGACTCGGTGTCTCCCAGGGCGCCGGACGGTCCGCGGAGGCTTCTGCCTCGGCGCGACCGGCGTCGGTGAGCGCATACGTCTTTCGGCCGTTCGCCTCCTCGGCGACGATCAGGCCCTCGTCGGCGAGCATCTGCAGCGTCGGGTACACCGAGCCGGCGCTGGGCTTCCAGGCGCCGTCGCTGCGCTGCTCGATCTCCTGGATGATCTGGTAGCCGTGCATCGGCTGCTCGGCGAGCAGGGCCAGCACCGCGGCGCGTACGTCGCCACGTCCCATGCGGGGTCCGGTGCGCTGCTCGAAGGATGCGCGGAGATTCTCCATCGCGTCCCACATGCCAGCCGACCCAGCCGCGAAGGGGCCGGAGCCGAACCCCCGTCCGCCGAAGCCCGGACCGGAGAATGAACCGTTCATGATGCCTCCCGAAATCGCGCCGACCACTCGGCGATAGTGAACGATATATCGTTCACCTGTGTTCGCGCCGTGAGTTCGTGCGTCCTCAGCCGAGGAACTCGGCCGGGTCGAACTCCTCGATGGGGATGACGCGCACGCGCGGCAGTTGGGCGTCGAAGGCGTGCACGTCGTACTCGAGATCGAAGAACTCGATGCCGGGAACGGCGGCGAACTCGCTGCTGCGGAACTCGTGGAACCCGATCAGCCCGACGCGGCGGTCATCGTCGACGAGGGATGCGAGGTCGTCGACGAAGTCGCGGTCGTGACTGACGAGGACGACGTCGCCGCTGCGATCCTCGAGAGCCCGGAGCGTCCGCTGGATGGCGAGGTCGACGACCTTCGCGTCGGCCGGACCCGACAGCGGCACCGGGGTGTAGCCGAGCGCCAGCAGCGCCTGCACGAACGGCATGGGCAGATGCGTCGACGCGTTGAGGAAGAAAAGGCCGCGTACCGGCTGCTGCCAGCGCTCCTCGATGAAGCTCAGCAGACGATCCCACCGGGGGCGCTCGTCGGGCTGCGGGCGACGGCCCAGGATCGATCCGCCGAGCGTGGCATCGATGTTCTCGCCGTCGACGAGGATCCAGCTGGTGCGATCCGTCACGTTGCCTCCCTCGGCATCCGCGCGCACCCACCCGGGCCGCGCCCTTCGACGCTAGCAGGGGCGCGCTGACTCACCGGTCGCTGCGGGCGAACAGCCGCCGCAGCACGAAGAAGACGATCACCGCGACGACCAGCACCACGACGAGCTTCGCCACGAACCACAGCACGCTGAAGATGACGTTGACGATCACCCAGGCGATCGCGATCGCCACGATCACGCCGACGATGCTCCAGAGAGTGCTCTTGCTCATGCCTCCAGCGTAGGGGCGTGCGCCGTCGCGCCGCGCGTCAAGCGGCCGCCAGCGCGGCGGCGATCGGCGTCGAGCCGGTGTTGAAGCTCACGGTGCGCCCTCGCGTCGCCGGCTCGTCGACCGCGGCCGCGAGCACCGCGGCGACGTCGGCGCGCGACACCGAGGTGCCCGACGGGGCAGTGGTCTCGATCATCCCGGTGGGGTCATCGTCGGTCAGGGTCGACGGCGCCAGGATCGTGTACTCGACGCCGCTGGCGCGCAGATGCGCATCGGCAGCGGCCTTCGCCTCGGCGTAGGCGAAGAAGCCGTTGTCGGGGTCGACGCCGTGGTCGGGCCCGGCACCGAAGTACGACACCATGACGAACCGGTCGACGCCCGCCGCCAGGGCGGCATCGATCGTGCGGATCGCGGCGTCGCGGTCGACGGCGTACGTGCGTGCCGCATCGCCGCCGCCGGCGCCCGCCGACCAGACGACGACGTCGAACCCGCGGACGAGGTCGGTCAGCTGGGCGAGGTCGAGACTCGCAACGTCGGCCACCACGGGATGCGCACCCGCCGTCGTCACGTCATCGACGTGGCCCGCGGTGCGGATGACCGCGCTGACCTCGTGGCCGGCCCGAGCGAGCAGCGGCTCGGCCTTCAGCGCCACCTTGCCGTGTCCGCCGATGATGAGGATGCGTGCCATGGTTCCAGCGTACGCGGCGCCACCTACGCTGGAACCATGACCGCCACGACTGCCCTCGTCCTCGTCGCCAACGCTGCAGACGGCTCCCTCTCGACCTTCCGTCTCACCGACGGCGCACTGGAGCGCATCGCCGTGACCGAGGGGCTGACGGGGTGCTCCACGTTCGCCGTGGACGCTACGCGCGACCTCGTCTACGCGGCGGTCAAGGGCGATCCCGCCGGCATCGTCACCCTCTCGCTCGATCGCACGAGCGGCATCCTCACCCCGCTGTCACGCCGCGATCTCCCCGCCGGCGGCATGAACTACCTCGCGCTCACGCGCGACGGCTCGGCCCTTCTCGGCGCGAGCTACGGCGGTGGCTACGGCATCCTCTCCCCCATCGTCGACGGCGTCGTCGGCGAGCCGGTGTCGACGATCTCCTACCCCAACCTGCACTCGGTGCTGCCGAGCGCTGACGGCCGGTTCGCCTACTTCGTCTCGCTCGGGGCCGACCTCGTCGCCCAGTACGCGATCGCCGACGAGCTCGCCCTCGTCCCGCTGGAGCCCGCGACCGCGGCGGCTCCCGCCGGCAGCGGACCGCGCCATCTGCTGGTGAACGACACGCAGGATGCCGTCTACGTCATGACCGAGTTCTCCGGCGAGGTGCTGCATTACGCCCGCGATACGGCGACCGGCACGCTGGAGCTGGTGGGCGCGGCATCCGCCTTCGACCGTTCGAAGGGTCTCGGTCACGGCGAGTTCGGCGCCGATCCCCTCGCCCATCACTTCATCTGGGGCGCCGACCTGCACGCCGGCGCGGACGGCCGCGTGCTGTGGGCGTCGGAGCGCACCGAGAGCACGCTCGCCGCGGTTCCGGTGGCCGCCAGCGGCACCGTCTCGGATGCCGCGACCTTCACCGTCACCGAGCAGCAGCCCCGCGGCTTCGCCACGAGCGCCGACGGCCGCTACCTCGTGGCCGCCGGCGAGAAGTCGACGTCGGTGTCGCTGTACGCCGTGGACGGCGAGCGCCTCGAGCTGCTCCAGCGCGCCGAGACCGGCAACGGCGCCAACTGGGTGCGCTTCATCGACTGACACCCACCTTCGTCCGTCCCGTCTGGCCGCATTCGCCGACCGATGACGACCAGAGCGGACGGATGGACCGGGTCAGAGGCCGACCATGTCCGCGCTGCGCTCCCACAGGCGCGCGGCGATGACCGGGTCGGCGGCCAGCGGCGAGGTTCGCGCGAGGCGGTTGGCGACGTAGTATCCACCGCGCTCCCAGTCCAGACCCGGCTTGCCCAGTGCGAGCCAGGCCAGCCGCGCCCCGCCGACATCGGTCGAGGTCAGCAGACGGCTCGTCACCGGACTGGTGTACAGGAAGCGCCACGGCCCCTTCGCCGTCGAGGCGAAACTGCTGCCGATCACGCCGGGGTGGAAGGCGGCCGCGGCGACACCGTCGTCGCCCCAGCGCCGCACGATCTCCCTCGTGAACAGGATGTTCGCGAGCTTTGCGTTGCCGTATGCCGAGCTCGCAGAGTATCGCCGCTGGGCGTTGAGGTCGTCGATGTCGAAGCGCGAGAAACGTCGGGCGGCGACGCTCGAGGTCTGGATGACCGAGGCCCCCGCGTCCACGAGGCGATCGCGCAGGAGATTCGTGAGCAGGAACGCCGCCAGATGGTTCGTCTGGAAGGTCGCCTCGAAGCCGTCGACCGTGACCGTGCGATCGCCGAAGATGCCGCCCGCGTTGTTCGCGAGCACATCGATGCGCGGGTAGCTCGCCCGCAGTTCGTCGGCGAGCGCACGCACCTGGGCGAGCACGGCGAAGTCCGCGACGTGGAAGGGCACGCCGAGTTCATCGGCGACCTGCCGCGTGCGCCGCGGGTCGCGCCCCACGATCACGACCCGCTGCCCGGCAAGGGTCAGCTGCCGCGCAGCGGCGGCCCCGATGCCGCTGCTGGCTCCGGTGATCACGATCGTGCGAGGCTCGTTCTCGGTCATGCCGGGAGTCTACGTCCGCCGACGAAGGGTCCTGCCGGGCCGCCCCCTGCATGACCGCGACCCGACAGGAGTGCAGGGGGTCAGGGCGAGGGGATGCCGCCCTTGACGTTCGGCGTCTCGCCGATGACATGGGCCGGACGCGCGACCGACGCCGCGGCGTGTCTCGTCGCAGAGATCGGCGCGGAGGGGGGCCGGATCGCTGAACGTGCACTGGTCGCGGGTCATCCCGGCAGTCTCGGCGACGAGGCGCCGCCGCACAGGTGGATTGACAGCGCTGTCGAGCAGTGTTAGCGGACGCGGGCGCGTTCGTCCGTCCCGTCGCGTCGCCATGCCTCCTCCGCAGCGACATCTGCGGCCGGATGAGCGGGAACGGCGCGGTGACGGCGCCCGATCGCGATGTTCACGACGCCCAGCGACAACACGACCGCCGCAGCCGCCGCGGGCACGGCCATCGCGACGCCCAGCGAGACCTCTTCGGCGATCCAGCCGGTCGCCGCCGCGGCGAGCGCCTGCGCGAGCGTGAGGGCGGAGCTGAGCAGCGTCATGGTCGTCGCCGATCGTCCGCGGGGAGCGCGCTCACCTGCGAGGGAGAACAGCGTGACGAGAGTCGGCCCGACGCCGAGCCCCATGACGAGCAGCCAGCCGGCAACCACGCCGAGGCTCGACGATGTCGCATACCCGACGGATGCCGCGGTCAGCACTCCTGCGAAGACGAGCCAGCGGTGGCGTAGGGCGAAGCGCGCGGGCAGCAGCACGACGCCGAGGGCGAGCACCGCGGAGCCGATACCCATGAGCCCGTAGAGCAGGCCCGCCTGCGCCTCGTCGCCCGCGGCGCGCGCGAAGGCGGTCAGCGACGTCAACGCCGAGCCGAAGAACATCCCCACGCCGAACGTCGCCGCCACGAGCACGAGCATCGACGGCGTCAGCACGGCGCGGAAGGCAGCCCGCTCGGCCGCGGCCTCGGCGCGACTCTCCAGCAGGCGCGCGGTGGGGTGCAGCGCGAAGGCGAGGACGAAGCCGAAGCTGAGCGCGGCGGCCACCGCGATGGGCGCCCACGGCGCCATGAGGGCCGCGAGGATGCCGACGAGGAACGGACCGATGACGAAGGCCGTCTCGTCGGCAGCCGACTCGTAGGACATCAGACGCGCGGTCGTCTTCGTGCGGCGCTCGGGAGCGATGCGCGCGGCGACGATCGCCAGCAGTCGACTGCGCGACATGGCCGCCGCCTGCGGCCCGGTCAGCCCGATCGCCAGAGCCGCCGCCAGGATCACGCCCGGGGGCGTGTCTGCGGTCGCGACCAGCGGGAACAGCGCGAGCAGGATGCCGTTGGCGAGGCCCACCGGGACGAGCACGCGCCGCTGGCCGTGCCGGTCGACGAGGTCGCCCATGACGGGACCGGCGATGACGACGCCGATGCCGACAGCGGCCGAGGTGAGTCCGCCGAAGCCGACCGAGTCGGTCGCGTGGACGACGAGCATGAGCACGCCGACGGTCATCATCGCGAAGGGCAGCCGGGCAACGAAGGCGATCGGCCAGTACGTCCAGCCGGTGTGCGCGATCAGCGATGAACGACCGCTGACGGTCGTGGGGTGGTGCACGGGGTTCCTCCGGGACATGGGCTCGTTGTTCACGTGCCGCCTTGCCCTCCGAACGAATCCGGGGCCGGGTGCCGTCCGCGACGTCGCGGTCGGATGGCTGGGTGGAGCAGGTAGATGCACTTCGCGCTCCGCGAGGGAGCACGACACTCGAGTGTACCGGATGGATATCTCCGGTGGTCTGACCACACTGCAAATCGGAGTAGCATCGAACAGTCCCCGACCGCCAGCGACAACGGCGCCGCATCCTCACAGATGGGCACCCGCGCATGTCAGTCGCTACCTCCTCCCTGCCGATTCCGGTCACTGGGGCCATACGTCGTGCACGCGTGGCGCCATGGCTGCGCGTGAGCGCCGCGGTCTTCGCCGTGGCGTGGGGCGGCAACGAGTTCACGCCACTGCTGGTCACCTACCGGCTGGACCAGCACCTCAGCGCTCTGACCGTCAACCTCCTCCTCGGCGCGTATGTCCTCGGCATCGTGCCGGCCCTGCTCATCGGCGGCCCCCTCTCGGATCGGTTCGGCCGCCGGGCCCTCGCGCTGCCCGCGCCCGTCCTCGCTCTCACCGGATTCGCCGTGCTCGCCGCCGGCGGAGGGTCGGCCGCGCAACTGTTCGTCGGCCGGGTCTTCTCCGGCCTCGCACTCGGTCTCGTGATGGCCGTGGGGACGGCGTGGATCAAGGAGCTCTCGACGGCCCCGTTCGACACCGACGCCGACGCCGGCGCCGGCGCGCGGCGCGCGGCGCTGGTGCTGACGGTCGGGTTCGCGCTGGGAGCGGCGGTCGCGGCCGCCATCGCCCAGTCGGGAACGGCTCCGGAAGTGCTGCCCTACCTCGTCAACGTCGTGCTGTGTGCACTCGCGCTCACGCTCATGTGGTCGGCGCCCGAGACGCGCACGCGCGCCGCGCACCCGGGTCGACTGCGCGACGACCTCCGGATCCCGGCCGCCGCTCACCGGCGGTTCCTGTTCGTCGTCGCCCCCCTCGCCCCGTGGGTGTTCGGCACGGCGGCGAGCGCCTACGCGATCCTGCCCGTGCTCTTCTCCGCCCAGGTGCCAGGCTTCGAGGTCGGGTTCGCGGGCCTGCTGTGCCTCATCGCGCTCGGCTGCGGCGTGGCCGCTCAGAGCCTCGTCCGGCGCATCGATCGGGCCGGCAGCGCGCGGACGATCGTCACCTCATTCGCGGCAACAACCATCGGGCTGGCCTTGGCGGCGGGAGCTGCGGTGAGCATGTCGCTGCCCGTCGCGATCATCGCCGCCGCAGCGCTCGGCACGGCCTACGGGTTCCTGCTGGTGACCGGACTGCAGGAGGTGCAGCGCATCGCCGGCCCCGACGATCTGGCAGGTTTGACCGCCGTCTACTACTCGCTCAGCTACCTCGGCTTCTTCGTGCCCGCGGTCCTCGCCTCGCTCAGCCCGATGATCGGCTATCCGCTGCTGTTCGGCGCAGGCGCCGTGTTCGCCCTCGTCAATCTGCTGGCGACGTCGGCGGCGCACCGCCGCTACTGAGGTCGACGGCGCTCAGGAGGAGAAGAACGCCCCCGCCGCACGGGTGAGGGCGAACAGGTCGGCCGTGCCGGCGAGCTCGCGCGCGGAGTGCATCGAGAGGATGGGAATGCCGACGTCGACAGTGCGGATGCCGAGACGCGTCGCCGTGATGGGGCCGATCGTCGATCCGCACGGCACGGCGTTGTTCGAGACGAACTCCTGCGAGAGCACGCCCGCGGCCTCGCACCAGCCGTGCCAGGCGGCGGCACCGGCGGCATCCGTCGCGTAGCGCTGATTCGCGTTGATCTTCAGGATCGGGCCGCTGCCGAGGACGGGCTGGACGACGGGGTCGTGCTTCTCGGGATAGTTCGGGTGCACGGAGTGGCCGACGTCGCTGGAGACGCACCAGGATGCCGCGAGCGCGCGCAACTGCTCATCCCGGTCGGCCCCGAGCCCGCGCTGCACCCGCTCGATCACGTCCGACAGGAACGGGCCGGCGGCGCCGGAGCGCGTCGCCGAGCCGACTTCCTCGTGGTCGAAGACCGCGAGCATCGGGATGTGCGCGGTGTCGGACGGCGCGGCGACGAGGGCGGTGACGCCGGCGTGCACCGACGCGAGGTCGTCGAGACGGCCGCTGGCGAAGAAGACATCGTCCTTGCCGAAGACAGCACCGCGGGTGGCATCGGCGGTCACGATGTCATAGCCGCGGATGCGCCCGGCGTCGACGCCGGCGGCGGCTGCGAGCTCGGCGAGCAGATCGGCGGACGCGGCATCACCAAGTCCCCAGACGGGCTGGGTCTGGGTCTGCTTGTTCAGAGCGAGGTGGTCATTGGCCTCGCGGTCGAGGTGGATCGCGAGCTGCGGCAGACGCAGCAACGGCCCGGTTGCGGTCAACACGGCGGACCCGTCATCGAGGACCAGTCGCCCGGCGAGGCGCAGCTCGCGATCGAGCCAGGAGTTCAGCAGCGGGCCGCCGTAGATCTCGACTCCCGCCTGCAGCCAGCCGAAGCGACCGGTGGTCGGCTTCGGCTTGAGCTTCAGCGCCGGGGAGTCGCTGTGGGCGCCGAAGACGTGGATGCCGGTGCGCGCGTCGGCCGCGCGCGGCACCACCCAGGCGATGACGGCGCCGTCGCGCACGACGACGTACCGCCCGCCAGGAACGAGCGACCACCCCTCTTCCTCGACGAGAGAGGTGAACCCGGCATCCTCGAGGCGGCGTGCGACCTCCGCGGCCGCGTGGAAGCTCGAAGGGGACGCGGCGACGAAGTCGGCGAGGTCGTCGGCGTGGGCACGGACGGCAGCGGAGGCGGGCATCTTCTCAGCGTAGTTCGGCGCCTGTGCTCACGCCGCGCGGCGCCGCGTCAGCGCGCGCTGCACGAGCAGGGCGATCAGGCGCCACCCCAGCAGGAACACCGCCAGCACGATGCCCGCGACGATGACGAAGGAGACGGCGATACCCTGACTCGACACCACACGCAGCAGCATGCCGCCGGCGAGGGTGACGGCCCACACCGGCAGACCCGTGCGCGCCACCGCACGCGGCGCCCTCCAGGCCCGCGCGACCAGCCAGCCGAGCACCAGAGCCGCCAGGAACGGCCACGCCGTGATCGCAAGCCCCGTCCACACGTCGGGATCGTGGCTGGCTCGACCCACGGCCGCGAAGGTGACGACCAGCGCCGCGTCGAGGACGAAGGAGAGGAGAACGGAGGCGGATCGCGACATTCCTCCATCCTCCTCCCGTCGCGCGGTGGTCTCGGGCAGCGCGTGGGAATGCCGGCGCGGACACCGGGCGTTGCCACCGACATGACAACAGTAGGAATCATCGGAGCAGGACACATCGGCAGCGCACTCGCGCAGGGCCTCGTCGCTCGCGGCTACGAGGTGGTCATC
The DNA here is from genome assembly GCF_000585455.1 of Microbacterium sp. MRS-1. Taxonomy (NCBI): domain Bacteria; kingdom Bacillati; phylum Actinomycetota; class Actinomycetes; order Micrococcales; family Microbacteriaceae; genus Microbacterium; species Microbacterium sp. MRS-1. The sequence continues at coordinate 29,289 of NZ_JAUF01000018.1, read as the reverse complement.
AGCAACTCGCGAGGACCCGAGACCCTTGCGGACCTCGTCGCCCGGCTCGGTGCGACGGCGCGCGCAGCGACCCCCGCCGAAGCCGCGGAGGCGGCGGACTGGGCGATCGTCACCGTGCCGCTGAAGGCGATCGACGACATCCCGGCCGCCGCCTTGGCCGGCAAGATCGTCCTCGACACGAACAACTACTACTGGGAGCGCGACGGGCACATCGCCGCACTCGACGACAAGCAGACGACCACGACGCAGATGGTGCAGGACCACCTCGCCGGCGCGCACGTCGTGAAGGCGTTCAACCACATCCCCGCCGCCGCCATCCTCACCGACGGCGCCCCGGCCGGCACCCCCGGTCGTCGCGCGCTCGCGATCGCGAGCGACCACGCGGATGCCGCGGCCCTCGCGACCGCCGTCTACGACGAGTTCGGCTTCGACACCGTCGACATCGGCTCGGTCGCCGAGAGTTGGCGGGTCGAGCGCGACCAGCCCGCCTACGTCGTCCGCCAGGACGCCGACGAGCTCCGCGCGAACCTGGCCCGAGCGACCCGCTGAGACACGCCGTCAGCGCGCGACGATCTCGTCCGCGTTGTCGGCGATCCAGCCCATCAGCGGGAGCACTCGCTGCATGAGCTCGTCGCCGCGGGCGGTGAGCGCATATTCGACGCGCGGCGGCACCTCGGGGTAGGCGGTACGCACGACCAGGCCGTCGGCCTCGAGGGTGCGCAGCGTCGACGCGAGCATCTTCTCGCTGATGCCGTCGACCGCTCGCCGCAGTTGACCCCACCGGGCCGTGCCCTCGCTGAGCGCCAGCAGCACGAGGATGCCCCACTTGCTCATCACGTGATCGAGCACGGTGCGCGTGGGGCAGTTCTCGGTGAAGACCTGGTCGTGCTGTGTCCGGATTTCCGCGAGACTTACCGCCATGTAGGTACCTTACCGAAAAGTGGGTACCCGATCTCTGGAATGCATGGGATGCCGGGCACGGTTCTTCTCCCCGGACCCCAACGAAAGGACCTCCCATGACCATCCTCGTCACCGGTGCCAGCGGGCACCTCGGCCACCTCGTCGTCGACGCACTGCTGTCTCGCGGCGCCACGGCATCCGACATCGTCGCCGGCGCGCGCACCCTCTCCGCGATCGACGACCTCGCCGCACGCGGCGTGCGCACCGTGCACCTGGACTACAACGCCCCCGCCACGATCACGGCGGCTCTCGACGGCGTCGACACCGTGCTGCTGATCTCCGGATCGGAGGCGGGCCGCCGCTACGCCGGTCACAAGAACGTCATCGACGCGGCGGTCGCCGCCGGCATCTCGAAGTTCGTCTACACGAGCGTGTCGAAGGCCACGAGCTTCGACTGGCCGCTGGGTGCCGAGCACAAGGCCACGGAGCAAGCCCTGTCCGCGAGCGGGCTGCCCACCGTGATCCTGCGCAACGACTGGTACACCGAGAACTACGTCGGCGACGTGCAGCGCGCCGCCGAGTCCGGCGTCATCGCAGCCTCGGTCGCCGACGGCCGGGTCGCCCCCGCGGCCCGCGCCGACTATGCCGAAGCCGCCGCGGTGGTGCTCCTGGAAGACGGACACATCGGTGAGGTCTACGAGCTCGCGGGCGATGCGAGCCTCGGCTACGCCGACCTCGCTGCCGCCGCCGCCGAGGCCCTCGGACGGGACGTCGCCTATGTGCCGGTTTCGCGCGACGACTTCGTCGCCGCGCTGCAGGGATCGGGACTCGACGCCGGAACCGCCGAGTTCGTGGCGAGCATGGAGGACGGCATCCGCGGTGGCGTCCTCGCCGACACCGACGGCACGCTGTCGCGCCTCATCGGCCGCACGACGACCCCGGTCGTCGACACGTTCCGCGCCGCGCTGGCGGGCTGAATCGGAGGATCGAGGCGATCGGCCGCGCTCAGACCGGGCGCCCGATCGCCTCGAGCCACCGCAGCCACACCTCGCTGAGGGTGGGGTAGGCCGGCACGGCATGCCACAGCCGGGCCAGCGGCACCTCGCCGACGATCGCGATCGTGGCGGCCTGCAGAAGCTCCGCCATGTCGGCCCCGACGAAGGTCGCGCCCACGAGCACGTCGCGGTCGGTGTCGACCACCGCCCGCGCCTGCCCGCGATAGTGGGCGGCGCGGGTACTCGCTCCCGCGATGTTCGCGAGGTCGTAGTCCACGACCCGGACGGCGAGCCCTTCCTTCTGCGCCTGCGCGGCCGTCCGGCCGACGGCGGCGACCTCGGGCGAGGTGAACACGACCTGCGGGACGGCGACGTGGTCCGCCGTCGCGACGTGGGTGCCCCACTCCTGGTCGTCGACGGCGCGGCCGCGGGCGCGGGCCGCGATGACGTCACCGGCCGCCCGCGCCTGGTACTTGCCCTGATGGGTCAGCAGTGCCCGGTGGTTGACGTCGCCGACGGCGTACAGCCAGTCGCTGCCGCGAACCCGCATCGTGTCGTCGACATCCAGCCACGAGCCGGGCGTCAGATCGGCCGTCTCCAGGCCCACGTCCCCCGTCCGAGGCACGCGCCCCGTCGCGACGAGGATCTCGGATGCCGTGATCTCGCCGTCGGCCAGCGTCACCGTGACCGCGCCGGTCGCGGCATCCCGCGATACCGCCTGGATCTCGGCGCCGGTGCGCACCTCGACGCCCGCCGCGCGCAGGGCTGCCGCCACCGCTTCGCCGGCGAACGGCTCCATCCCCCCCAGAAGGCCGGAACGGGCGAGCACGGTGACGTGGCAGCCGAACGAGGCGTACGCGGTCGCCATCTCGCACGCCACGACCCCGCCGCCGAGAATGACGAGAGAGTCGGGCACCCGATGTGCGCCCGTCGCTTCGCGCGAGGTCCACGGTGCGCAATCGGCGAGTCCGGCGATGTCCGGCAGCAACGCCGCCGATCCGGTGCAGACGGCGACGGCGTGCCGGGCGCGCAGCACGACGGCATCCGTCCCGTCCTGGCGCACCGTGACCTCCCGCGGGGCGCTCAGACGCCCGTGGCCACGGACGAGGGCGATGCCGGCACCGTCGAGCCACTCGACCTGTCCGGAGTCGTTCCAGTCGTGCACGATCTCGTCGCGCCGGCGAAGCACCGCCGCGACGTCGACGGGCCCGGACGGGGCGGCTGCCAGGGCGCCGGGGGCATCGGCGGCGTCGGCGCGGGCGGCGCCGGCGCGCAGCAGCACCTTCGACGGCATGCACGCCCAGTAGCTGCATTCGCCCCCGACGAGCTCGGACTCGACGATCGCCACCGTCAGCCCTCCCTGCACGGCACGGTCGGCGACGTTCTCGCCCACGGGCCCGGCACCGATCACGATGAGGTCGTACTCTGCGGATTCCATCCCCCACGCATACCCGACTGTGACGCCAGATTCCAGCCCCTGTCACGGTGTCGGAGGGATGTGGTTGGGTGGATCATCCGACCCCGGAGGACGTATGGCGATCGAGTTCCGCTCCGTCACGAAGCGCTTCGCTGACGGCACCACCGCTGTGGACGACTTCAGCCTCGTCCTGCCCGCGCACAAGACCACCGTGTTCGTGGGCTCCTCAGGCTGCGGCAAGACGACACTGCTGCGGATGATCAACCGCCTCATCGAGCCGACCAGTGGCGAGATCACGATCGACGGAGAACCCATCCGCGACCGCAACCCCGTGTAGCTGCGCCGTGGCATCGGCTACGTGCTGCAGAACGCAGGACTGCTCCCCCACTTCAGCGTCGTCGACAACGTCGCCACGGTTCCGGTCCTGAACGGCACTCCGAAGAAGCAGGCGCGTGCGCGCGCGCTCGAGCTGCTCGACATCGTCGGATTGGACCGCTCTCTCGCCGATCGTTACCCCCGTCAGCTCTCCGGCGGACAGCAGCAGCGCGTCGGCGTCGCCCGCGGCCTCGCCGCCGACCCCAACATCCTGCTGATGGACGAGCCGTTCGGCGCCGTCGACCCGATCGTGCGCAAGGAACTGCAGGCCGAGACCATCCGCCTGCAGCGCGACCTCGACAAGACGGTCGTCTTCGTCACCCACGACATCGACGAGGCCTTCCTGCTGGGCGACCAGGTCGTCATCCTCGAAAAGGGCGCCCACATCGCCCAGGTCGGCACCCCCGACGAGATCATCGCCGCGCCTGCCAGCGAGTTCGTCGCCGAATTCGTCGGCGTCGAGCGGGGCTCACGCGCCCTCACCGCGAAGAAGACCGCGCACGGCACCGTGCTCGTGGATGCCGCGGGTCGCGCGCAGGGCGTGCTGGTCGACGGAGCGCCATGAACTGGGTCGTCAACAACCTCGATCTGATCGGCGGGCTGACCCTCGCGCATCTGCGCCAGAGCGCGATCGCGATCGTCGCGGCCTTCGTCATCGCGCTTCCGCTCGGCTGGGTCGCCTGGCGCTACACGGCTCTGCGGGGGTCGGTGCTCACCACGATCGGCCTGCTGTACACGATCCCCTCCCTGGGGCTCTTCGCGCTGCTCTGGGCGGTCTTCGGCATCCCCTACCTGTCGGAGAACAACCTCATCATCGCGCTGACGGTCTACGGCGTCGCGATCATGACACGGTCGGTCGCCGACGGCCTCGACGCGGTCGACGCCGCGACCCGCGACGCCGCCATCGCGGTCGGCTACGGGCCCTGGCGACGTTTCTGGACCGTCGACCTCCCGCTGGCCGGTCCGGTGCTGCTCGCGGGGCTTCGCGTGACGGCCACGTCCACGATCGCGCTGGCGACGGTCGGCATCCTCATCGGCGTGGAGAACCTCGGCTACCTGTTCACCAACGGCCTGCAACGGCGGATCATCCCCGAAGTGCTCGCGGGCGTGGTGATCGTGGTGCTGATCGCGCTCCTCTTCGATCTGCTGCTCGTTCTCGCGGGACGCCTGCTCATGCCGTGGGTGCCTCGCCGCGACGGCAGTCGCGCCGAGCGACGCGCGCTGCGGCGCTTCGCGTCGGAGGGGGTCGCATGAACCTCTTCGTCGACGCCTTCGCGTGGATCTTCTCCCCCGACCGCCTCACCGGCTCGCTCCCCCTGCCCGAGGCGATCGCTCAGCATCTCGCGTTCACCTTCGGCTCGGTGCTCCTCGCCGCGCTCATCGCCATTCCGGCCGGCTGGGCGATCGGCCACACCGGACGCGGACGGGAGTTCGCCGTCGCCCTGTCCGGAGCGGCGCGCGCGATCCCGACGCTCGGTCTGGTCGTGCTGCTGTATCTACTGGTGGGCGTCGTCTACAAGAGCCAGGCCGCCGTCGTGGCCTTCGTCATCCTGGCGATCCCCTCCATCCTCGCCGGCGCCTACGCGGGCTTCGAAGCGATCGACCGCTCCACGATCTCCGCGGCGCGCGCGGTCGGCATGACCGGCCGCCAGATCCTGTGGAAGGTCGAGGTCCCGCTCGGGCTGCCGCTGCTGATCGGCGGCATCCGTTCCGCGACCCTCCAGGTCGTCGCCACCGTGACGATCGCCACCTACGTGGGCCTCGGGGGGCTCGGCTTCTACATCATCCAGGGCATCCAGCTGCGCGACACCGCGCAGATCCTCGGCGCCTCGCTCCTCGTCGTCGCGCTCGCGCTCGTGCTCGACGGCGTCTTCGCGCTGCTGCAGCGCATCGTCGTGCCCCGCGGCGTCGCCGGGCGCTCCGCCCGGCCGCGGGCGGCGACCCGGGCTGCCACGGCATCCTGACTTCCTCTCCACAGCACCCAACGAAAGGCACCCCTCATGTCCGCACTGCGCACCTCCCGCTTCGGAGCGCGCCTGGCCCTGGCGGCCACGGCGCTCACCGTCACCGCCCTCGCCCTCACCGGCTGCGGCTCCAGCAGCTCACTCGAGCAGCCCGCCGCCACCGGCGGTGCGACCGGCTCGTCCGAGACCATCACGATCGGCTCCCAGGCGTACTACTCGAACGAGATCATCGCCGAGATCTACGCTCAGGCACTCGAAGGCGCCGGCTTCACGGTGGACCGTAAGTTCAACATCGGCCAGCGCGACGCGATCGTGCCGTCGCTGCAGAACGGCACCATCTCGCTGACCCCGGAATACACCGGCAACCTTCTGCAGTACTTCGACAAGAGCACCACCGCGACGACCACCGAGGACGTGTACGCGGCCCTCAAGAAGGCACTGCCCGAAGGACTGAGCGTGCTCGACCAGGCGTCGGCGACCGACCAGGACTCGTACAACGTGACGGCGGCGTTCGCGGCGCAGCACAACCTCAAGAGCATCGCCGATCTCGCGAACGTGCCCAACCTCGTGCTCGGTGGCGCGCCCGAGCTCGAGCAGCGCCCGTACGGCCCCACCGGGCTGAAGGACATCTACGGCGTCACGGTGAGCTTCAGCGCCACGGCCGACACGACCGTCGACGAGCTCGTCGCGGGCGGCATCCAGCTGGCCGACGTCTACAGCGCCGACCCGAGCATCAAGACGAAGAACCTCGTCACGCTCGAGGACCCGAAGGGTCTCTTCCTCGCGTCGCACGTCGTGCCGCTCGTGAACAGCTCCTTCCCCGCCGACGCGGCCGATGTGATCAACGCGGTCGACGCGAAGCTCACCCCCGAGGGCCTGATCGCGCTGAACGTCGAGTCCAAGGTCGACCAGAAGTCGACCAAGGACATCGCGGCTTCCTGGCTGAAGGCCAACGGCCTGGGCTGAGCCGTCGCGCCGCGTTTCGACTCGTCTGCGTTTCGACTCGTCTGCGTTTCGACTCGTCGCTGCGCTCCTCGCTCAACGGCCGGGGTTCCATCCCCCGGTCGTTGAGCGCGGGCAGCGCGTCGAAACGCAGACCACCCCCGGTCGCGGCTCAGAACGAGCGCAGACTCGCGCGCAGGCCGCCGTCCGACAGCTCGTCGCGCAGGATGCCGCGGCGACGAAGCACCGGAACGAGATCGTCGAGAGTGCGGTGGATCGTGACCGGGTGCAGGTCGCCCCACAGCAGCACGCCGTCGTTGCCCCACTCGCCGAGTTCCTCGATCATGTCGGCGAACTCTTCGGCGGTTCCGACGAAGCCGCTGCGATCCGAGATGCGCCCGGCTCGCGCGAGGGCGGTCAAGTGGGCGCGAAGGGGCGCCGTCGCGGCATCCCGATCTCCGATCAGCCGGCGGATCGAGCCCTGCGAGACATGCTCGGCGAACAGTCCCTCCGGCAGCGGGGCGTCCAGATCGAGCACGGTCAGGTCGGTCTCCAGGTCGCTGGACTGCCGTTGCGCGATCACGCGCAACACCGCATCGTCGGGGTGGGCCGACGCCGCCACGACGCGGTCGGCTTCCTCCGGCGAGGAGACGATGACCGGCTGGATCGCGAACATGATCGTGATGTCCGAGGGTGAGCGCCCGCGCTCGATCGCGGCGGCGTGGATCTTGGCCCGGTAGGCGCGCACGCTCTGTTCGGTGAGAGGCGCCAGGGCGAGCTGGACGTCGGAGTTCGCGCCCGCGAAGCCGAGACCCCGCCCCGAACCGCCGGGTGAGGCGATGACGGGTTCGCCGCGCTCGAACGGCACGGCGTTGAGCGGACCGTCGAAAGCGAAGTACTCGCCGCGGTGGCGTACCGAACGCAGCTTGGTGCCGTCGGCGTAGACGCCGGTCGCGGTGTCGCGCACGAGTGCGCCCTCTCCCCAGGAGTTCCAGAGCGCGCGGATCCCGTCAAGCCATTCCTCCGCGCGGTCGTAGGCGGCGTCGTGGCTCAGCTGCGGGGCGTCGCCGAAATGGCGGGCGTTTCCGGTGTCGGTCACGACGTTGAGGCCGAGCCGGTCGCCGCTCAGATGCTGGAGTGTCGCGAACTGGCGTGCGGCCGTGTAGGGAAGGTACGCGGCCGGGTTGACCGTCGGGATCACACCCAGGCGGGTCGTCGCTTGGAAGAGGTACGGGGCCAGCAGCAGCGGGTCGAGCTTCGGACCGCCGAAGGCGTGCCGCACCCTCAGGTCGATGGTGTCGGGCGAACCGAGCGACGGGGCGTCCTCGATCAGCACGAACTCGAAACCGGCACGCTCCAGCTCTCGCGCCGACTGCTGATAGAGCTCGGGACGCGTCCACTGCCAGTTCCAGTCCAGGTACGGATGGCCCCAGCCGTGCGGGCCGAAGCCGCGCGCGAGGAACCATCCGAAGTGCTGGAGACGGCTCACGCGAGCACCGCGACGGGAACGTCGCTGGCGACCGACAACGCCTGCGAAAGGTCGTCGATCAGGTCGTGGACATCTTCGATGCCGATCGAAACCCGCAGCGTTCCGGGGTGCACGCCGACGGCGGTGCGCTCGGCGTCGGTCAGAGCCGCGTGCGAGGTGGATGCCGGGTGCAGCACGAGCGAACGCACATCGCCGAGGTGCGTCATGTGCGTGAAGACCTCGAGAGCCTCGACGAACCGGCGCGCCGTCTCGACGTCGCCGCGGAGGGTGAAGCTGAACACGGCTCCGAACCCGTCTGTGAGGTCTCGCACCGCGAGCTCGTGGTCGCGATGCGAGGCCAAGCCGACGTAGTCGACCGAAGCGATCTCCGGGCGGCTCTCCAGCCACTGGGCGAGGGCCTGGGCGTTGGCACTCTGGCGCTCGACGCGCAGGCTGAGCGTCTCGATGCCCTGTCCGATCAGAAAGGCGTTCAGCGGCGACGGCGTGGGCCCGAATCGCGGGGCGACCGACTCACGGGCATAGGCGATGCGCGCGTCCTGCCCCACCCGCTCGAAGAGGCTCGGCGCGCCGCCGCGACCCGGCGCGAGCAGATGCGGGTACTGATGCGCGACCGTGGCGGCGTCGATCCGGCCGCTGTCGACGATCGCGCCGCCGAGCACACTGCCGTGGCCCGCGAGGAACTTGCTCGCCGAGTGGACGACGACGTCGGCGCCGAGTTCGAGTGGCCGGACGAGGTACGGAGTGGCGAAGGTGTTGTCGATGACCAGGACGATCCCGTGCCGATGCCCGAGCGCGGCGAGCGCCGGAATGTCGACGAGTCGATTGCTCGCGTTGGAGATCGATTCCGCGAACAGCGCACGGGTCGTCGGGAGGATGGCGGCCTCCCACGCGGAGAGGTCGTCGATCTCGCTGACGAAGTCGGTCGTCACGCCCAAGCGCGGCAGGTTTTCGCGCAGCAGCCCGCGCGTGCCCTCGTAGATGTGCGTCGAGGCGACGATGTGCTGGCCCGCCTCGAGCAGCGAGAGCAGCGCGACCGTCGTGGCCGCCTGTCCGCTGGCCAGCAGCAGCGCCTGCGAGCCGCCTTCCAACGCGGCCAAGGTGTGCTCGACCGCGTCGATCGTGGGGTTGCCGATGCGCGTGTACGCGTAGCCCTCTCCGCGACCGAAATGCGCGGCGGCGTCATCGTACTCGCCGAACTCGAAGCCGGCGGTGAGATAGATCGGTGTCGCACGGGCCGCCGCGATCGCGCCGTCGTCTCGCCGCGGCCGGTCGTGCAGCTGCCGTGTGGTGAATGCTCGCCTGCTCACCGGGTCCTCCTGTCGACATCGACGGATCGGGCGTCGATGACCGACCCATCGTCGCGGTCGAGCGCGGTCGAGGACCAATCGCGTTTCCTCGTGTGACGCCCACTCAGGCCGACGCCGCTGCCGCCCGCGACAGCGCGCGCAGCGCGAGGAAGGTCACCCACCGGGAGGGCTCACCGACCGGCACATCGAGGGGGAACCACACCTCCCCGGGAAAGAGATACCCCTGGAGCCATCGACCATCGCTCTGACGTGCGCGACGCACGATCTCGAGGGTGTCCGCGGCACGCAGATCGAGCGGGATGCCGTCGTGCGCCGCTGCGGCGGTGACATGATCGGCCGCCTTCAGCGCGCTGAAGGGCGCACGGTAGGGATAGACGAGCAGGTCCGTCCACGGTCCGACCTGTGCGCCCGTGGAGAGTCGGGTGCGCAGCCGCCGGGCGAGCAGGTACTCCTCGCCTCGTCGCCGCGAGGCCGCCACCGAGCTGTCACCGGTCAGTTCCTCATACGCCAGCAGACCGCGCACCGCGTTGATCGTCGAATGGAACGAGGAGCGCACCGAACCATCAACCCACTCGCAGTTCCAGCCGCCGTCTTCCAACTGATGGGCCGCGAACCATGCGGCCAGCGGTGTCATGTCGCGCCCCAGCCACGCTCCATTCGCCAACGTCATCGCGTTGATGCAGACATCGACTTCGCCGTCCCAGTACGGCAGGTCGTCGTACTCCCAGCGGGCACTCACAGCGAGCCGGTCCGCCGTGTCACCGAGCGCGGCCGCATCCATCCCCCACTCGCGCAACGTCGTCAGTGTCCAGGTCGTCGCGGTATACGGCTGACCGGGCATCTCATCCTGCGCATCGAAATCGAAACCCCCGGGAAAGAAGGCGCCGCCCGCCCACTGTCCGTCGGGGTCCTGATACGAGAGCAGGCGCGCGCCGTCGCCCTCGAGGGGGATTCGGGCACGCGTCGCGCGCCACACCTCCGCGGGTTCATCCAGGAGGTCGCGTTCGACCTGCCATCGCAGCGTGGGGTCCGAATCGAGCAGCCAGTCCCGAACGGTCTCGTCGATCATGCGCACACCCCTCCCTCGCCAGACCCGCGCGCCTCACCGCGCCCGTTGGACGGGAACACCGAGCCAGTCGGCCAGATCACCGATCTCGGCATCCACCATCTCGCGCTCCTCGGGTTCGAGCTCGATGAACTCGTGCACGGCAGTCACCACGAGGTTCTCCTTCTTCTTGTCGAGCTCGGCGTCCAAGAGGCCGACGAAGCGATCGCCCACGAGGATCGGGTGCGCGAAGTACCCGTAGCGACGCTGGGACTTGGGTTTGAACTGCTCGAGGACGAACTCGAACTCGAACACCTCTGTCAACCTCGGGCGATCGAACAGCATGCCGTCGTAGGGGTTGAGGATCGCCACGCGACCGCCGGCATCGTCGTCGAGTGCGGCGAGGGCGGCCGGATCCCCCCGCCACGACCACGCCGAACCCTCGACCGTGGCGGGTTCCCCCGCCATCCCCACCGGCGTCCACCGGGACTTCTGTCGGGCGATCCCGGCTGCCTGCAACCGTCGCTCCTGCAACACGTGCGCGGCCTCGTCGGGATCGATCACGGGCACCTCGGCGTACACCCGCTCGCCGAGGTCCCACACCCGCTGTCGCCCCTGACGGCCGACGACCGCCGCCTCGCCGACGTAGGAGAGAAGGTCGAGCATCCGCGGAACCTGGTTCGAGCCGTACCAGCCGGCCTCGTCCTTGTGCGCGACCTGGCTCGTGTCGTCGATCTGGCCGGCCAGCAGCGGGCCGTCGGCCCGCAGGCGTGAGATGACCTCGGCACGGAAGCGCGCATTCGCCTCCAACCACCCGGCCGCCTGCGCGCGGAACACCCGCGCGCGCATGCCGGCGAGCAACGCGGGCTTCAGGGATGCCGCGTGGAACTGTCCGTCGAACTCGAAGAGCGCCTGGTCGTCCTCGACCGCCTTCGTCAGTTGGCCAGGCTCGTAGCCTCACCCGATCCGGCTGAAGGGGATTGTCTGCTCGGCGGGCGCGATCGTCGCCGTCGGATCGATCTTGATCGATCCGAGCTGCTCACCGATTTCGACGATGTCGCCCGGGCGGTCGGCGTCGAACAGCTGCGCCCGCACCGCGATGCGACGTGCCTGCTCCCGACTCAGGTGATGCATGCCGCGAGCGTACTCGCCACCGCAGACACGCGCCGCCCGTCATCCCGCCGCGGCAGGCGCGAGCGCGCTGTCGACGGCGACGCGCTCATCGAACACGAAGCAGTCGCCGCGGTAGTGCGCCTGGCCCTGCGCGGCGAACCACCCCAGGATGCCGCCGTCGAGCTGCCAGGCCTCCACCCCCTCCTCGCGGAGGACCAGCGCCGCCTTCTCGCAGCGGATGCCGCCGGTGCAGTAGCTGACCACCGTCTTGTCCTGCAGCTCGTCCCTGTGCGCGGCGACGGCATCCGGAAACTGGGTGAACCGCTGCAGGCGCCAGTCCACGGCTCCCTCAAAGGCGCCGTCGTCGACCTCGAACGCGTTGCGCGTGTCGAGCATGACGACCTCGCGGCCCGCGTCGTCGTGCCCCTGATCGAGCCACCGGCGCAGCGTCGCCGGTCAGACGGCCGGAGCGCGACCCTGCGCCGGACGGATCGTCGGGCGGTCCATCCGGATGATCTCCCGCTTGAGCTTGACCAGCATTTTGCGGAACGGCTGCGCGGACGACCAGCTCTCCGTGGCCCGCAGCGCCGCGAACCGGGGGTCTGTGCGCAGTTCGTCGAGATAGGCGCGCAACGGCTCTGCCGCACCCGCCAGGAAGAGGTTGATCCCTTCCTCGGCGAGGATGATCGTCCCGGTCAGTCCCGCCACGACCGCCCGCTCCCGCAGCGGCCCGCGCAACTGCGCGGCATCCGTCAGCGGGGTGAACAGGTAGGCGGAGACGTTGAGCACGGCGGGAGCGGCAGACACCGTTCGAGCCTACGGCGCGCTCACATGTCGGCCGGAGTCCACTCCGAGACCTCGTCGAGCTCGGCGACCTCGTCGGCCGTGAGCTGCACGCGACCGCCGTCGAGAAGGTCGGCGACCTGCGACAGCTTCGAGGCCGACGCGATCGGGGCGACCACGGTCGGCTTCGCGCGCAGCCAGCCGAGGGCGGTCGCGGCGATCGACACGTCGTGCGCGGCGCCGATGCGCTCGAGCACCTGGATGATCTGCAGGCCCTGCGGGGTGGCGTAGACCGCGGCACCCTGCGCGCGCGGCGTGTCGTGGGCCGCGGCATCCGTCGAACGGTACTTGCCCGTCAGGAACCCCTTCGCCAGCGAGAAGTAGGGCACCAGCGACAGGCCGAACTCCTCGGCGACCGGCACGATGTCGTCTTCGGTCTCGCGGTGCACGAGGTTGTAGTGGGGCTGGATGGCGACGGGCTCGGCGACACCCAGCTCGCGCGCGATGCGCACCCACTCGCGGATGCGGTCGGCGGAGTAGTTCGACACGGCGGTGTAGCGGACGAGACCGTCGGACACGAGCTGGCCGAAGGCTGCGACCGTCTCCTCCAGGGGCGTGTCGGCGTCGTCGAAGTGCGCGTAGTACAGGTCGATCGACTCGACGCCCAGCCGTTCGAGCGACGCCTCCGCGGCGGCACGGACGGTGGATGCCGCGAGTCCTCTGAACTGCGGGTGCTGGCTGACCTTGGTGGCCACGGTGACGTCGGTGTGGCCGCGCTCGGTGAGCCAGGCGCCGATGATCGTCTCGCTCTCGCCGCCGCTGTGGCCGGGGGCCCACGCGCTGTAGGAGTCGGCGGTGTCGATGAAGGTGCCGCCACCGGCGTGGAACGCGTCGAGGATCCGGAAGGACTCCTCGCGGTCGGCCGTCCAGCCGAACACGTTGCCGCCGAGGGCGAGGGGGAAGACGTCGATGTCGGTGTGCGCGATGCGGGTCATGCTTCGATCCAACCACCGGCGTGGCGGACGTGTTCCCCGCATTCCGATCTGTTGCAGGGCCTGACGCGCACCCGGGAGGGGTGAGTATCGGCAACGGCCCCCGGCCGCGCGCCGCGCGGACCGCCGCGATGCGCGACAGGCGAGAGACACGTCCGAGAAACCGCGCGCGGCGCGAGAAACCACCCCCAGGTGGGTTTCTCGCGGCGCCGTTGGTTTCTCGCCCGCGGCTCAGGCGTCCTTCGGGCGGCCGCGGCATCCATTCAGCGGAATGGATGCGGGAAGCGTAGCGTTGTCGTCATCATGCAACGTTTCGGAACTCTCTCGTTCGGCCACTACGGCCCGCTCGGCGGCGGTCGCGAGCTGACCGCCGGCGACATGCTGCACCAGGCGATCGATCTCGCGCAGGGCATGGACGATCTCGGTGTCAACGGTGTCGCGGTGCGGGTGCACCACTTCGCCCGCCAGCAGGCCGCCCCGATGCCGCTGCTGGCGGCGATGGCCGCGAAAACGAAGCGGATCGAGGTCGGCACCGGCGTCATCGACATGCGCTACGAGAACCCGCTGTACCTCGCCGAGGAGGCGGCCGCGGTCGACCTCATCTCCGACGGTCGGCTGGCTCTCGGCGTCAGCCGTGGGTCACCCGAGACGGTCGTGCGCGGCTACGAGAAGTTCGGCTACACGGCATCCGACCCGCGCGGCGCCGACCTCGCACGCGAGCACATGGACCTGTTCCTGCGCGCGATCGACGGCGAGGGCCTGGCCGAGCGCGACGCCAACTCGCCTTTCGGCGGCGGTCACGGACTGCAGCGCATCGAGCCGCACGCGCCGGGTCTGCGCTCGCGCGTCTGGTGGGGCGCGGGCTCGCGCGACACGGCCGAGTGGGCGGGACGCACGGGACTGAACCTGATGTCCTCGACCCTCGTCACCGAGGCCGACGGACGCCCGTTCGACATTCTGCAGGCCGAGCAGATCGATCGTTTCCGCGCCGCTTGGGCGGAGGCGGGCCACGCCGGCACGCCGCGGGTCTCGGTGAGCCGATCGGTGTTCCCGATCACGACCGCCGAGGACGAGCTGTACTTCGGCCACAGTCAGGAGGGCGACGGCATCGGCTACATCGACGGCTTCCGTTCGACGTTCGGCAAGACGTATGCCGCCGCCCCCGACGTGCTCGTCGAGCAGCTGCTCCAGGACGCCGCGGTCATGTCCGCCGACACCTTGATGCTCACCATCCCCAGCCAGTTGGGCGTGGAGTTCAACCTCCGCATCGTCGAGTCGTTCGCGACGCACGTCGCGCCCGCCCTCGGCTGGCAGTCCACCCTCGCGTCGGCCTGACCCGTCGCTCGCGGGGGTTTCGCACACGCAGATTCGGAGATGCGCAACGGATGCGGACCGTGGATGCCGCGGCATCCGCATCCGGTGCGCAGATCCGAATCCGATGCGCGCGGGGCGAGCGCCGGGGCGACCTTGCGCGGAGGCTGACGATGACCGACGCTGGTCGTCATGAGCCGTGTGCGCCTGGACCTGAACATCTCCCTCGACGGATTCGCGACGACGACCGATCAGACCCCGGAGAACCCTTTCGGTGACGATTGGGGGCGCCTGACCCGCGACTACACCGCGACGCGAACGTTCCGGGAGCGCGTGCTGCACGACGACACGGGCGCGGGGACCACCGGCGTCGACGACGAGTATGCGCAGCGCTACTTCGCCGACCTCGGCGCCGAGATCATGGGCGCGGGCATGTTCGGCCTGCACGAGCACGGCGACGACCCCGACTGGCGGGGATGGTGGGGGGACGAGCCGCCGTTCCGCGTGCCCGTGTTCGTGCTCACCCACACGCCGCGGCCGTCCATCGAGATGGCCAACGGCACGAGCTTCCGCTTCATCGATGCGTCAGCCGAGGAAGCCCTCGCCCAGGCGCGCGCCGTCGCCGCCGGGGGTGACATCCGTATCGGCGGGGGCGCCAGGACGGCGCGCTCCTTCCTCGATGCCGGGCTGGTCGACGAGCTGCACGTCGCTGTCGTGCCCATCATCCTGGGGCGCGGCATCCGCCTCTGGGACGACCTGCGCGGCCTGGAGAACGGGTACGAGGTGCGCGCCGAGGCAGCCGAAAGCGGCGTGACCCACCTCACGTTCCGCCGCTGAGGATCGGGAAGGCAGCCGCAGATGCGCCGGGCGATCGCCGTCATCGCACTGCTCACGCTCGTGGCGAGCCTCGCCGCGTGCGCCGGCTCTCGCTTCGACCCGCCCGCGCTCTCCACGGCCGGCGTCAGCGCCTCCGGAAGCTCGCAGCATCGGCTCACCGTCGACGGCCACGACCGGTCGTATCGGCTGTACGTGCCCGCTCACCTCTCCGCGCCGGCGGCACTCGTCGTGATGCTGCACGGTGGCTACGGGTCGGCGCAGCAGGCCGAGGCGTCGTACGGGTGGGACCGGATCGCCGACGAGCACGGCGTCGTCATCCTCTACCCGGACGGCGACGGCCGGGCCTGGAACGCAGGTGGGGGATGCTGCGGGTGGCCCGCCCGCGACGGCACCGACGATGTGGCGTTCATCGCTGCGGCGGTTGCCGATGCGCAGAAGCGGGTTTCGATCGACGCCGGGGCCGTCTTCGCCGCCGGCATGTCCAACGGCGCGATGATGGCCTACCGACTCGCGTGCCAGACGACGCTGTTCGCCGCGATCGGCCCCGTGTCCGGAACGATGCCGGTCGGGCTGGAGTGCCCCGCTCCCGCCCCGACCTCGGTGATGGCCGTGCACGGTGTGGACGACACCCGTGTGCTCTACGACGGGGGCGCATCCACCGTAGGCACCGCGCGGATCGACGCCACCGCGCAACGGGATGTCCACGCGCTCTGGGCACGGGCGGCCTCGTGCGACGAGGATGTCACCACCTCGGCGCCGCCGCTGACCACCGAGACCGCCGCCTGCCCCGACTCCCGCACGGTACAGCTCGTCAGCATCGCCGGGTACGGCCACGAATGGCCCTCACCCGACGGCGGATCCACGCCCCAGGGCGAGCAGGTCTACCGGGGATGGGATGCCACCGCGCAGCTGTGGTCGTTCTTCGACACGCACCGACGAGCGGCATCCGGCTGAGCGGAGACGAACGATGAAGACGAACGATGAAGGCGACCGTCGCATCCCCCCAGACCGACAGTCGCCTTCATCGTATCGCTGCCCGGCTTCGGGCGCCGGATCGCTTAGTCACGACGCTACGTCTTCGAGCCGCAGACGCCCAGTGAATATGGCCAATCTTGCGGCAACCTGCACATTCGGTTGAATAGAGCGCTCTTGCGGCCTCGCGAGCCGCTCGGAGCGCACGGATCTTGCGCAAGTCTTGAGGAAGTCGATCTTGACGAGAAGTCAACAGCTCGCTACCGCGTCTGACCGACCGAGAGTCCGAGAACGGGATAGAGCACGGTGAAGCCCTCGACCAGACCGAGCTTCAACGCGTCCCCGGTGTGCCCGACGCCCGGGATATCGTAGCGGGTGACGGCCATCCCCGCCTTCCGCGCGGCCGCAGCGAGGGTGTCGGCGTGCGCCATGTATGCGGGGTCGGCGGATCCCGCCGTGAACACCGCCGTCATCCCGGCGTACGTCCCGGCCGGAGCGGCCGCCAGGATGTTCACGGGCTTGGAGGCTTCGAACGCCTCGCTGCTGCCGCCGTAGACGGTCTTGGTGATGTTGGCGACCTGCTCGGATCCCGGGAAGGGCTCTCCCGAGATGTCGAGGATGTTCTTCCACATCGCGGGGTAGTCGGCCCCGAAGGAGATCGCGCACCCTCCTCCGTTGGAGTATCCGGCGATGGTCCAGAAGGCGGGGTCGTTGATGATGCGCAGGTGCGCCTTCGCCCACGCGACGACGTCCTGCGTCACGTAGGTGCGCGCCCGGCCGAAGGCCGCAGAGTCGGCGCACGCGGTGTCGGCGTTGGCGGAGCCGACTTGATCGGCGACGATCACGATGGGCGCCAGGCCGTGGTTGCGGGCGGCGAACTCGTCCAGCACGTCGCTGATCGCGGTCGGGTCGGGGTTTCCGGGATGGCCCATCATCATGATGACCAGCGGTAGGGCCGGCGCGTTCGGAACGAGCGCGGCGGGAGGCAGGTAGATGCCCACGGGGCGGGCGGCGAAGCCGGATGCCGTGGCAGGAATGACCTGCGTGCCGCGCGACCCCTTGGCCGGCATTCCGGCGGGCGGCACGAAGGACTGCGCGAGCGGAACGGTCGGAACATCGGTTGTGGGCCCGACGTCGGGCAGATCGAGCGGGTCGTAGCCCGACACACCGAAGAGCGTCGCCAAGGTCGGGTTCAACCCGAAACCGGCGTTGATGCCGATCGCCGCGGCGACGAGAAACACCAGGACGGCGAGGGCGGACACGATCCGCCGCCACCATCGCGCACCCACCAGCGCGCCGAGCGCGACCCCGGAGGCAGCGAGGGCGCCGGCCGCCCACTGCAGGACGAACCCCGGCAGGGGCGCCGGGCCGAACAGCTGCATCCGATCGACGACATGCACGAGCGCCACGCCCAGCCCGGCTCCCGCGATCGCGCCCCCCGCAGCCCACAGAATGGTGCGCCTGTCCCAGCGACGCACGAGCACGACCAGGAGGAACGCTCCCGCGATCGTGTAGACGATGATCGGGACAGCGCCATCGATGATCGGCAACTGCCAGATCTGCATGCACCGACTCTAGGGCGACACACCTTGGCCATCGCTGAGCGCCGCGGGAGAGATCTGCCCGACTCGTCGCCGCCGGCGGCGCCTGTGCAGCGCGCCGAGACCCGCGAGCAGCGCGATCAGGCGCAGACGCGAAGACGAGGAGTCGGCGGGGCCGCCGCGACAGCGACTCTGCCGACGTTTGCGGGTGCGGGAGAACGCCGCATCGACGGCAGGTGAACGGATGCCGACGCCCGCGTTTCCACCCATCGGACCGCCTTCCGCCCCGCCGGAAGAAACCCCCCGCAGATCGGGGGTGGCACACACGAGCGAAACCGTGAATAATGTGAGGTATGACCACAGGTCGCCCGGTTGGGTACAGCGCCATTTCCAGCTATTCACGTGTCGAGATCCTGCACCTCGTCCAGGAGCAGCCGCGTCGCACGATCACCGAGATCGTGGAGGCGACGGCCCTGCACCCGAACACCGTGCGCGAGCATCTGCAGCGTCTGATCGACGAGGGCTACGTCGTGTCGGCGGCGGAGCACCGCACCACCCGCGGTCGCCCGCGCGTGCTCTACAGTGCGGCCGACGGCATCCTGGCCTCCAGCGCCATCCAGCGCCGCAAGGTGCGCGCCGCCGCCGAGCGGGGCGACCTCATGCGCCGCGTGCTGCCGGGAGCCGCGCCCGAGCTCGACACCGAAGCCCTCCATCAGGTCGACGCCCTCGTCGAGGACCTGATCGACGCCGGCTTCGATCCACTGGTCGATGAGCGCGAGCTGACCGTCGACCTCACCCCCTGCGCACACGCCTCCTCCCAGGCCGAGCATCGCGAAGTGCTGTGCCGCGTGCACCTGGGTCTCATGCAGAGCGTGCTCAGCGCCGCCGGCGGGCCCCTCGCCGTCGATGCCATGCGCCCGTCCTGCGACCCGCGCGAGTGTGTCGTCCAGCTGATGTTCGCCGGCGCCACGGCCTGATCAGACCTCGGTTCTTTTTCACGGCCCCGGGCGCCCGGGGCTGGGAAATCCCTGTGTAGCTTCAGTCACGAAGAAGACTCCCGCCCTCGGAAGGATGACGATGGACTTCCTGGACCCGCTCCTGCTGGCTCGCTGGCAGTTCGGCCTGACGACCCTTTATCACTTCATCTTCGTGCCGCTCACGCTCGGGATGTCGCTGTTCATCGCGATCTTCCAGACCGTCTGGTACCGCACCGGAGAGGTCAAGTGGCTGCACCTGACGCGGTTCTTCGGGAAGATCTTCCTCATCAACTTCGCGATGGGGATCGTCACCGGCATCGTGCAGGAGTTCCAGTTCGGGATGAACTGGTCGAGCTACTCCCGCTTCGTCGGCGACGTGTTCGGCGCTCCCCTGGCTTTCGAGGGCCTCATGGCCTTCTTCTTCGAGGCGACCTTCATAGGCCTGTGGATCTTCGGGTGGAACAAGCTGCCCCGCGGCATCCACCTCGCCACCATCTGGATCACCGTCGCCGGCACCTGGCTCTCGGCCTACTTCATCCTCGCGGCGAACGCGTTCATGCAGAACCCCAAGGGCTACCAGATGTCCACCGAGGGGCACCGCGCCGAGATGGCCGACTTCTGGGAGGTGCTGACCAACCCGGTCGCCCTCACCCAGCTGCCGCACACGCTCTCGTCGGCGATCATGTTCGCCGCCGGGGTGATGATCGCCGCCTCCGCCTGGCACCTGTCGCGCGGACGCAACCTCGACACCATGCGCACGTCGCTACGCTTCGGCCTCTGGGCGATGATCATCGGCTTCGTGGCCGTCTTCCTCTCCGGCGACCAGCTCGGCCTCGTGATGGTGCAGACCCAGCCCATGAAGATGGCGGCGGCGGAGGCGATATTCAACTCCGCGTGCGGCGCGAATGCCTCGTTCTCGCTGTTCTCCATCGGCACCCCCGACGGTACCGGCGAGGTCTGGTCGCTGCGCGTGCCGTATGTGCTCGCCTTCCTCTCCACGTCCACGCGCGACTTCAACGGCTGCGTCGAGGGCATCAACGACCTCAACAACCTCTACACGACCCAGCTCTTCCCGCAGTTCGCCGACCAGGTCGACGGCAACTTCGCGCCGATCCTCTGGGTCACGTACTGGTCATTCCGCTGGATGATGGGCTTCGGCCTGCTCGCCACCGCCATCGCGGTCGCGGGTCTCTGGGTCACCCGCAAGGGCGCGAAGCGCCCGGTCGCCGGCTGGATGTGGAAGATCGCGATCTGGCAGGCGCCGCTCGCCCTGTTCGGCATCCTCGTCGGATGGATCTTCACCGAGATGGGTCGCCAGCCGTGGATCGTCTTCGGTCTCATGCTCACGCAGGACGGGGTCTCCCCGAACGTGCCGGGCTGGACGGTGCTGATCTCGCTCGTCGCGTTCACCCTGATCTACGCGATCCTCGCGGTCGTGGAGTTCGGGCTCATCTTCAAGACGGTGCGCGAGGGTCCGCAGGCCCTCCCCGACCCCGACGACCTGACGCCCGAGGGGCATCTGAAGGTCGACGACGTCCCCTCGACGGTGTACTAGGAGCTGGCTGACATGGACCTCGCAACCCTCTGGTTCTTCATCGTCGGAGTGCTCTTCGTCGGATACTTCGTGCTCGACGGCTTCGACTTCGGCGTCGGTATGGCGCTGCCCTTCCTCGGCAAGGACGAGGTCTCGCGCCGCCAGGTGATCAACACCATCGGCCCGGTGTGGGACCTCAACGAGACCTGGGTGATCGTCGCCGGCGCGTGCCTGTTCGCGGCGTTCCCCGAGTGGTACGCGACGCTGTTCAGCGGGTTCTACCTGCCGCTGCTGCTGATCCTCCTCGCCCTCATCGCCCGCGGCGTCTCGTTCGAGTACCGTCACCAGCGCGAGGACCTCTCGTGGAAGCGCCGCTTCGACTGGATGATCACGATCGGCTCCGCCGTGCCGGCCCTCCTCTGGGGCGTCGCGGTCGCGAACATCGTGCAGGGCGTGCCGATCGACGCCGACAAGAACTTCACCGGCTCACTGTTCACCCTCCTGAACCCCTACGGGCTCTGGGTCGGCGTGACGACGCTGCTGCTGTTCTTCCTGCACGGCGTCTACTTCGTGGGCCTGAAGACCGACGGTCAGGTGCACCACGACGCGCAGGCGCTCGGCAAGAAGCTCGCGATCCCGACCGTGATCTTCGCGGCCGGAACCGTGGTCTGGACGATCTTCCTCGCCGCCGGTCGCGGCGCCCCGCTGCTGTGGGCGGTCATCGCCTGCGGTGTGATCGCCGCGGTCGCGCTGCTGCTGTCGGCGTGGTTCAACATCGCCGACCGCGACGGCAAGGCGTTCGCGGCCGGGGCGGTCACGATCGTGTTCGCCGTGCTCACACTGTGGCTGGCTCTGTTCCCCTACGTCATGCCGTCGACGACCGATGACGCCTTCAGCCTGACCATCTCGAATGCGTCCAGCACGCCGATGACGCTGCAGATCATGTCGTGGGCCGCGCTCATCTTCCTGCCGCTCGTGCTCGCCTACCAGGCGTGGACGTACTGGATCTTCCGCAAGCGGATCACCCGCACGACGATCGAGAAGGCGGAGCTGGCCGCAGCCCACTGAGGCCGCTTCACCGGCCCCGGCGCTCACCCCACGGGTGAGGACCGGGGCCGGTGTCCGTTTATGAGGCAGGATCGAAGAATGGCAACCGAAGCCGACCAGGGCCGCACGCGGGTGCGGCCCGTCGACCCGCGACTGGTGCGCTACGCGTCGGCATCGCGGGCGTTCTTCGCCGCGATCGCGGTGATCGGCGTGCTGCAGACCGCGGTCGTCGTCGCGTTCGCGTGGCTGCTGACGCACGCGATCACGCGCGCGATCGACGGGATGCCGTGGGCCGAGCTGACCACACTGCTGACCGCGCTGGCCGCCGTCATCGTCTCCCGTGCGCTGCTGCTCTGGGCGCGCGAAGCCCTGTCGGCGCGTGCCGCCGCGCGCGTGCAGGCGCAGCTGCGGGCGCAGCTCGTGGATGCCGTCGGCATCCTGGGCCCGGGATGGCTGGCAGGCCGCAACAGCGCGCAGCTCGCGGTGACCGCGGGGCGCGGCCTCGAAGCGCTGGACGCGTACTTCGGACGCTATCTGCCACAGCTCGTGCTCACCGTGATCGCGACCCCGGTGCTGGTCGCCGTGATGTGGTGGGAGGACTGGATCTCCGGGCTCACGGTGCTGCTCACTCTCCCCCTGATCCCGCTGTTCATGGTGCTGATCGGCCTCGCGACGCGCACGGTGCAGCAGAAGCAGTGGCGCACCCTGGGGCGCCTGGCCGCCCGCTTCGCCGATACGGTCCAGGGTCTGTCGACGCTCAAGGTCTTCGGCCGTCAGCATCGCGCCGTGCGGTCGATCGAGAAGGTCACCGACACCTACCGCGTCGAGACGATGCGGGTGCTGCGTGTGTCGTTCCTGTCGGGTTTCGCGCTCGAGCTGCTGGCGTCGATCTCGGTTGCGATCGTGGCCGTGTCGATCGGCTTCCGCCTGGTCGACGGGTCGCTCGCGCTCGCGGTAGGCCTGTTCGTGCTGCTGCTGGCGCCCGAGGCGTACCTTCCGCTGCGCCAGGTCGGCGTGCAGTTCCATGCCGCTGCGGAAGGCGTGGCCGCGACCGACGACGTCTTCGCGGTGCTCGACGAGGCCCGCGAGCTCGCCGCCCATGCGCAGCGCGCGCCGCGGACGGCCGACGCCGCGACGGTGAGCGCCGGCCCGGGACGACTCGTGCTCACCGGACTGCGCGTCCGGCGCGGCGACCTGCTCCTGCCCTCCGTCGACCTCGTCGCGGAGCCCGGTACCGTCACGCTCATCGAGGGACCGAGCGGCGCCGGCAAGTCGAGCGTGTTCGCGGCCCTCCGCGGCGCGGTCGCCTTCGACGGGCACGCCGAGCTGGACGGCACACCCGTGAGCGCGCTCTCCCCCGCGACGTGGCTGGCCTGGGCCGGGCAGCATCCGGGACTGATCTCCGGCACCATCGCAGACAATGTCGCACTGGGCGACGATGAGACTGCCGCGGCATCGCGGGGCCCCCTGGTCGCACGCGCGCTGGAGCTCGCCCAGGCGGGCGCGCTCGATCCCGATCAGGAGCTCGGAGTGCAGGGCGCGGGCTTGTCCGGCGGACAGGCCCAGCGCGTCGCCGTGGCGCGCGCCGTGTTCCGTCACCTTCGCGCTCGCGCCGCCGTGATCGCCCTCGACGAGCCGAGCTCCGCACTGGATGCCGCGACGGAGGCGGCCCTGTGGCGCGGCATCCGAGATCTCGCCGATGGCGGAGCGACGGTGCTTCTCATCTCTCACCGGCGCAGCGCGCGGGAAATCGCCGACCGCGTCGTGACGCTGTCGGCGACACCGGCGGAGGTCGGAGCATGACCACGACGACGGACGTGCTGCGGCGGGCGATGCCGTCGTTGCGCCGATTCTGGCCGGGCGCCGCGTCCGGCTTCCTCTCGGAGGCGTCGGCGGTCGCCCTGCTCGCCTGCAGCGCGTGGCTCATCGTGCGCGCCAGCGAGCAGCCTCCGGTGATGTACCTGTCGGCCGCCGTCGTGGGCGTGCGCGCCTTCGCTCTCAGCCGGGCCGCCTTCCGCTACACCGAGCGACTCGCGAGCCACGATGCGGCGCTGCGCCAGCTCGCGGTGACGCGCACCGATCTGGTACGCAGGCTCATTCCGCTCGCCCCGGACGGGCTGACCCGCACGCGGCGCGGCTCGGTGCTCGGCGCTCTCGTCGACGACGTGGACGAGCTGCAGAACCTGCCGCTGCGCGTCGTGCTGCCGCTCGTGTCGTCGGCGACGGTGGCCCTCGGCGCCGTCGTGCTCGTCGGGATCGTCTGGTGGCCGGCGGCGCTCACCCTGCTCGCGTGCCTCCTCGTGGCGGCGGTCGTTGCGGTCGGCTGGGGATGGGTGGCCGGATCTCGCGCCGAACGTTCCATCGCGCCGTTGCGCGCACGCCTCGCCGACGCCGTGCTCGATCATCTCGCGAGCCTGGACGTTCTCGCCGCGTACGGAGCCGACGCGCACAGTGCGCAGCGCATCGCCGCGGCGGATGGCGCGTTGCGGCGGGCGGTGACCCGCCGGGCGGGTGCGCAGGCGGGCTCGACGGCCGTCGTGTCGGTGCTGGCTGGCGCGGCCTCCGTCTTCGCCGTGCTGGCCGCCGTTCCGGCGCTCGGCGACGGGACGATCACCGCTCCTGCCTTCGCCGTCGCGGTGCTCGTGCCGATGGCCGTGTTCGAGGTCTTCGCCGCGGTGCCGGCGGCAGCGTCTTCATGGCGACAGGTGCGCGCCGCGGCCGCACGCATCGCCGAGGCCGTGCCGGACGAGGCACCGGCGGGCATCCCGCTCGAGGTCGCCCGCGACGCCGATGCGTACGCACGAACGGACGCCGCTCTCGGCGCTGGCCTCGTTCTGCAGGGCGTCGCGGCGCGCTGGCCGGGAGCCGCAGAGGATGCCCTGCACGCGTTGGATCTGACGGTCGCCCCGGGCGAGCGGATTCTGGTCGTGGGCTCCAGCGGCGCCGGCAAGACCACGGCGGCGCACGTCCTCGTGCGCTTCTTGGAGACGACCGCCGGCCGCTACACGATCGGCGGGGTCGATGTGCACGACCTCGACCCCGACACCGTCCGCGAGACGGTCGGGCTCTGCGAACAGCAGCCGATGCTCTTCGACGAGGACATCCGGCAGAACCTCCTCTTCGCCCGCGACACGGCCACGGATGCCGAGCTGGAGGCGGTGCTGCAGCGGGTGGGCCTGGGCGACTGGCTCGCCGCGCGCGGCGGCCTGGATGCGCGCGTCGGCGAGCGCGGAGCCCTCGTGTCGGGCGGGCAGGCCCAGCGGATCGCGCTAGCACGGGCGCTGCTGCACGGCTTCCCCGTGCTGGTGCTCGACGAGCCGACCGCCGGCGTCGACGCGGACGCCTCCGACGCCCTCCTGACCGACCTGCTCGGTGCCGTCGGACCCGACCGCGCCGTCGTGCTGATCTCGCACGTCGACGTCCCCGCCGAGCTCGTCGACCGCACGGTGCGGCTGACCGGCGGACGCATCGAAGCCTGAGCTCAGCCGCCGATCGCGTTCATCCCGCGCGCCGGCTGCAGGAACGACGGATCGTCGATCGCGTGGCCGGGAAGCTTGCCGGCGATGCAGTCGTGCAGCAGCGCGTCGAGCGCGACATCGTCGGCGCCGGCACGCAGCAGCGGCATAAGGTCGTACTCGTCGTTGGAGAACAGGCAGTTGCGCAGCTGACCGTCCGCGGTGAGCCGCAGGCGGTCGCATGCGCCGCAGAACGGGGCGGTGACCGAGGCGATCACGCCGACAGCGGCGGGTCCGCCATCGAGCAGGAAACGCTCCGCAGGCGCTCCCCCGCGACCCGGAACGGGCTCGAGGCTCCAGCGTTCCGAGAGCGCTGAGAGGATCTCGTCGCGGGTCACCATGCGGGCGCGATCCCATGTGTGACCGGCATCCAGAGGCATCTGTTCGATGAAGCGCATCTCGGCGCCGTGATCGAGCGCGAAGGCGACGAGGTCGACGAGCTCGTGGTCGTTGACGCCACGCATGGCGACCGCGTTGAGCTTGAGCGGGCGAAGGCCCGATGCGGATGCCGCGGCGATGCCCTCCACGACATCGTCGAGGCGGTCGCGTCGGGTGAGCTCGCGGAAGCGGTCGCGGTCGAGAGTGTCGATCGAGATGTTGAGGCGGTCAAGCCCGGCATCGATGAGGTCGGGCAGCACCTCGCCCAGGCGGATGCCGTTCGTCGTGAGGGCGACCTCGACGGGGCCGTCGGGACCGGCGATCGCGGCGATACGCCGCACGACGTCGACGATGTCGGCGCGCAGCAGTGGCTCGCCGCCCGTCAGCCGGAAGGTCGTGATCCCGGATGCCGCCGCCAACCGCGCGACCCGCACGATCTCATCGGTCGAGAGGATGCTGGTGCGCGCGAGCCACTCGTTGCCCTGCTCGGGCATGCAGTAGGTGCACCGCAGCGAGCACCGGTCGGTCAGCGAGATCCGCAGGTCACGGTGCACGCGACCGAAACGGTCGACGAGCGGGGCGCCCGGGGCCGTCGGCCGCGCTGACGCGGCGCGTCCCGTGCGCAGCATGAGCGGGACGGCGGGCATGCACCGAGGCTACCCGGCTGTGCGCGGGCGGAGGCCGAATAGCGGATTCTCTTGCCAGTTTCGTACTTTTGTTCTATAGTGGAGGGAAGCACAACCCGTCGCATGCCCCCTGGCGGCGGGGGGATCGGCCCTGACGCGCCGATGTGCCTGCAGGTCTCTAGGGGGTGAATCATGCTCGCGGTATCGGATGCTCGTCCGGTCGAGTCGGTCGCGTCCGCGGGTTCGGGGTGGCCGGCGTTGGACGGGCTGGTCGATGGCGTCGTCGATACGCGTCGTCGCGCGGCGGCGGCGCAGGCGGCAGAAGCCCGGTTGCTGGCGGCTGCGGTGGATCTGGTTGCGGATCGGGTGGAACTGTTGCGGCAGGAAGCACAGCAACTGGGGCGGGCACGCGTGCGCTCATCCGACGCGGACCTACCGCTGCGAGAGGTCGCATTGGAGCTCGCGATGGCGCTGCGGGTGTCGGATCGGGGTGTGCAGCGGCGCATGTCGGAAGCGTTCCTGCTGCGTGAGCACTTCCCCACCACCTTGAAGGTGTGGGAGGACGGCGGCATTGATGCGGCGCACGCGTGGGCGATCAGTCGCATCGGGATGCTGCTTCGCACGCCCGACGATCGTGCCCGTTTCGAAGCCCTCGCCCTGGAGGCCGCACGGACGGAGTCTCCGACGCGGATGACGGCGGCGGTGAAAGTCATCGCTGCGACCATCGACCCCGACGCGTTCACCGACGCCACCGACCGCGCGTACGAGACCCGCTCGGTCCGACTGTTCGACCTGGATGACGGGATGGCACGCCTGATCGCCGACCTTCCCGCACCCCTCGCCTACGCGATCCACGACGCCCTCACCAGCCGCGCCTGCCACGTCCTCGACCACCCCGAAGGCGCCGCCGACGGCGCGGCCGCGAGCGGCGGTGGTGAAGGTGATGCAGACAGTGGAGATGGTGGTGACAACGACGGGCAGAGCGTCGTCACGGGGACGGCGCGCACTACCAGCGATATTGGCAACGCCGACACCGACCCAGCATCCTGCGGTGGTGCGATCTGCGTGCAGGAGAAGGATCACCGCACGCTCGCGCAGGTGCGCGCTGACATCCTGAGCGACCTGCTGCTCACCGCCACTCCCACCACCACAGCCACCGGGGCGGGGCTGGACACGGTGACCGCGCAGATTCAGTTGACGATCCCCGCACTCACTCTCGCCGGCGCCCCGGACGCAGGTCCAGCGATCCTGACCGGGTACGGCCCGATCCAGCCCGCCCTCGCCCGAAGACTCACCGGGCTCGCACCCGGGTGGGATCGGGTGTTCACAGACCCCATCGCCGGCATCCCGGTCGCGGTCGACCGGTACCGGCCGTCCGCGGGCCTTCGCCGCTACCTGAGCGCACGGGATGAACGATGCCGCACGCCCGGATGCACCCGCCCCGCACACCGATGCGACCAGGACCACACCACCGCCGCCGCGATCGGCGGAGCGACCGCACACGATAACCTCGCCCACCTGTGCCGACGACACCACACGCTCAAACACCACACCACCTGGCGAGTACGGCACCTCGGAGGCGGAACCCTGCAATGGACCTCCCCCACCGGACGACACTACGAAGACCACCCGCCCAGCCGCGTCCGATTCGTCCCCGACACCACCACACCGGCACCTGGCGGGGGCGAGCCGCCACCGTTCTGAGAGGATCGACGGATGAGCGAGAGCCTCGATGCCGAGTTGGACCGCATCTTCGCGGCGCGAGATCGCGATGCGATGGCGCCGACGATCGCGGCGCTCGAGGAGATCCACGCCCGGCATCCCGATCACGCGCGTGTCCTGTACGAGCTCGCGGGGGCGCATGACACCGCCGGTGACGAAAGCGCGGCCTCGGCTCTGTATCCGCGCGCGCTCGACGCCGGTCTGACCGGCGACATCCGCCGCCGATGCCTGCTCCAGTACGCCAGCACGCTGCGAAACCTCGACCGGTTCGACGAGTCCCTCCGGGTGTTCGCCGACGCTCGCGACGAGTTCCCCGAAGCGGTCTCACTGGCCGTGTTCGAGGCCCTCAGCCTTCATGCTGCCGGCCAGGTCCACGCGGCCTTCGCCGAGCTGCTCGATGTCGTCGCCGCGCACGCGTCGGAGACGGAGCTGGATCGCTACCGCGCATCGCTGCGCGCAAACGCGGACTACCTGCGAGATCTGGACGTCGCCGCAGACGGCGGGGCGTGACAGCACGCCGCCGTCTGCGCGCACTCAGCTCGCGACGATCCGCACGTCCGCGACATCCACCGACAGGCGCACCGCGTCGCCTTCCGCCGTCTCCGCGGCGAGCATCTGCGCGACGGTGAGCTCGCAGACGACCGGCGGTGACGCCGTGTACACGCGGGCGCCCGCGGGCGTCGCCTCGATGCGTTCCACGCGCGCCGTCCACGTCGCGGTGCCGGCTGCCCGCACCGGCTCGGCGGCGCCGGCCCCCGCGGCCTCGCCCTCCGATGCCCCGGACCCTTCGCTCTCAAGGCGTACGGCACCGATCGGGATGAGCGCCACCGCGTCCCCGTCGCGCACCCCCGCAGCTCGCAGCCGCAGCACCCCGGCACCCCACACGCCGTCCTCCACACGCCCGGCCACCCGATTGACGCCGGCGAGGGCGGCGACGAAATCCGTGGCCGGGGCCGTGAGCACCTCACGCACCGCGCCCTGCTGAGACACCCGCCCCGCTTCGAGCACGACGAGGCGATCCGCGACGGCGACGGCGTCGACCACGTCGTGCGTCACGAAGACCGTCGTGCACCCCGCCGCGCGCACACGCTCGGCGAGCGTGCGGCGGATGTCCGCAACCGTCACCGGATCGAGCGCCGTGAACGGCTCGTCCAGCAGAAGCACCCGCGGCTCGGTGGCCAGTGCGCGCGCCAGTGCGACCCGCTGCTGCTGTCCGCCGGACAGCTCCGCCGGACGACGATGCCCGATCCCGGAGAGGCCCACCTCAGCGAGCGCCCGCTCGGCGCGCGAGCGCCGCTCGACCCGCCCGGCCGCGCGCCCCTCCCCCGCGGACACGCGCACGCCGAAGGCCACGTTGTCCCGCGCGGACAGATGGGGGAACAGGTGCGGATCCTGCCCCAGCAGCACGACCCCGCGGCGCTGCGGCGCGAGCTGCACGCGCGGCGACGACACGACCTCGCCGGCGACGTGCACACGGCCCTCGGTGATCGCCAGCAGCCCGGCGATC
>NZ_JAUF01000017.1:0-48053 GCF_000585455.1 Microbacterium sp. MRS-1 | reverse complement strand
CCCTTCCCGACGGATGGGACTCATGGCCGCGCTCGGCGTCAGCCTCTTGATCAACACGGCCTAGGGCTCAGCCCCGTCGCGTTCGCGCATCAGTTCGCTTGACCACCGATGGTCTACCCGAGCTGGTGGGCAAGAATCACAGCCTGCACGCGGTCGCGGACGCCGAGCTTGGCGAAGATTCGGTTGATATGCGTCTTCACCGTTGCGGGTGAGAGATGCAGTGCCTGGCTGATCTCGCCGTTGGAGAGGCCGAGCGCGATCGCGTTGAAAACGTCGCGTTCTCGGGGGGACAGAACCGAGAGGCCCTGTCCGCCCGGGACGGGCTGGTCGCGGCCGGTGTAGGCGTCGATGAGCTGCCGTGTGATGCGGGGCGTCACGATGGCATCGCCTCGAGCGACGACGCGTACGGCGTCCACGAGTTCTTGGTGTGTCGCAGTTTTGACGAGGAACGCACTCGCCCCCGCGCGGAGTGCCCCGAAGGCGTACTCGTCCAAGTCGAACGTCGTGAGTACGATCACGCGGCTCCGCAGCCCGCCGTCGACAATTGCGCAGGTGACGTGGATACCGTCTTGACGCGCTGTGGGTGACGGAACGCCGCACCCGACTGTCGGCCGGCTATCTCGACCGGCGGTTCGCGGAGCTGCGGGACGAGGCCGGCTTGTCAAAGGCCCTGACTCTGCACAGCCTCCGGCATTCGTACGTGACGCACCTGCTCGAGTTCGGCTACGCCGACCGATTCGTCCAGGAGCAGGTCGGGCACATGCATGCTTCGACGACCTCGATCTACGCCTCCGTCAGCTCGGACTTCAAGAACCGGGTACTCGCGGACGCATTGAAGGCCCTCATCGAAGGAGAAGCAGATGACCGTTGAGCTCGAGACCGCATGGAGCCTCCGCAGCGTGATGGCCTCGCGCGTGATCTTCCAGACCTCCAAGCTGAAGCCGTTGCTCGAGGAGCGGGGCGTCGACCTGTCCCGGGAACAGGTGTACCGACTGGTGACGCAAGCACCGCAGCGGGTTCGCATCGACGTGCTCGCCGCGCTGTGCGACGCGTTGGAGTGCTCGCTCGACGACCTCGTGCAGGTCACCCGCCGGGAGGCTGCGGCCCCGGTCGCGGTGGGTGAAGAGGCGACGCGGGGTGCGATCGGCGATCTGCGGCCCGTGCGGGCCACGATCCGTCGCCCGCGCTCGAAGTAGGCCGCGGTGGCGAAGCCTCCGCAGGAGCCCAGGGTTGCTGAGGTCGCCGGGCTCGTCCACGCGATCGCGCCGGAGATCCCGGTGGAGCGCCTTGTTGAGATCGTGGCTGAAGTCGCACCCGTGCCGCTCACCCAACGGCGTCTCGAACTCGCACTCCTCAAACAACCTGGAGTCCTCGAAGGGCGACACCGGAACGTACCGGTGACGGTGCAGGATCTGGCCCACGCTCTCGTGAACGAGGGTGCCGGGCGGGTCGTCTTGCCTACATGCGATTCCTGTGGACGTGCCGTTCGGATGCCTCACAAGACGCAGACCGGCGGTCACCACTGCTCGCGCTGTGAACGGAATGCCCGATCGGTCGCGTGTGCCAGATGCGGACGAGTTCAGCCCGTGCAGCGCACCGTCGATGGGCAACGGTTCTGCCGGGACTGCTGGCGAGCCGATCCGCGGTCGTTCGGCGACTGCTCGCGATGCGGGCAGAACGCCACGATTATCGTCCGTCGCCCCGCGCTCGTCTGTCTCGCGTGCTACACCGCGCCGGTCAAGATGTGCGAGCTCTGCGGGGAGCCGGGCCGCGTAGCGACGCACCTGGACGGCCGACGGGTCTGCGCCCGCTGCTACTACGCGATGCGACGCCCCCAGCCGTGCCCGGAGTGCGGGCGGAAGGTGTTCCTCACTGGCTTCATGAATGGGCACAAGGTCTGCGCCGAGTGCGCAGGAGCTCCCGTGACGATGGCATGCCCGGGATGCGGGACGATCGAAGAGGTGCGCAAGCACCGGCTATGCGTAGAGTGCCGGCGACCTATCGCCATCCAGCAACTGCTTGCTGACGACAGCGGAGAGATCCGCCCCGAGCTGCACCCGCTCGCGGAGTATCTGGTGACGCACCACGGCAGTGCGATCTCCCTCGAGCGGTGGCTGTACAAGAGCCGCTGTGCGGTCGTCCTCCGTGAGCTCGCCGATGGCACGCTGCCCCTCACCGCGGACGCGATCATGACCAGAGCGCACGCCGGCCAGTCCGTGGCATTCCTGCTCTCGCTCCTCATCCGCTCAGGCGTGCTGCCCGATTTCGACATCCAAGCGGCGAGGTTCGAGCACTGGTTCCAACGGTGGCTTCCGACCGTCCCCCATCCCGAGGACCGGCTCCTCCTACGGCGGTACTGCACCTGGGAGCTGCTGCCGTCGGGCAGATCACTCAGGGGCAGACCAGCTACGGCCGTCCGATCCGGCTCCACCTATCAGAAGGTGCGTGCGGCGCTGAAGCGGTGCGCGGCCCTCCTGCAGCAGATCCGCGCGAGCGGCGAAACGCTGACGACATACCCGCAGCGATCTCTCGACGGCTTCCTCACCGGTTCGCCCTCACAACGGGATGCCCTCGCGCCGTTCACCCGGTGGCTGCGACGGCACCGCCTGAGCCGCCTCCGGGTCGAGTTCCGCAGCCATCGCCTCGAAGGGCGCGACTACGCCGCCGACCATCGGTGGACGATGGCACGCGCGTTCATCACGCGAGACGACATGGATCCCGTGACGCGAGTCAGCGGATTGCTCGTCCTGTTCTACGGGCTCCACCTGACCCGCATCGCAGCGATCACCCGCGCACAAGTCGATACGACCGCGCGCCCCATGACGCTGACGGTCGGAACTGAACCGATCGAGCTGCCCGAAGTCCTCGCCGAAGCAATGGTCCAGCTGCTCGACGGCAACCGCTCCGACACTTGGCTCTTCCCGGGCAGGAACCCGGGCCGACCGATCACCCCCGGGCCGCTCAGCCGTCGACTCCGTCAAGAAGGACTCCTCGCCGGCAGCGCTCGTGTCACCGCGCTGATGGACCTCACCCGACAACTGCATCCTCGAATCGTGTCCGACCTGCTCGGCATCACGGCGTCATCAGCTGCCGCCTGGGCACGCCTCTCCGGGGGCGAATGGTCCGACTATCCCGCGCTGCGCTCAACCTCGACCTGAGCACCAATGGCCTCCCGCTACGCTTGCGCCTCCAGTGGGACTGCCTGAATTATCGGACAGACCCCCGGGCTTGGCTACAGATAGCGGCAGACCTGATCCGAGCTGCACGTGTCGGGCTCGACGTGCTCGGCCTGGTCGCGGAGCCCGGCGAGGGTGTCGCGCAGGTCGTGGAGCTGCCTGAGCTGCTGGTCGATATCGGTGAGGCGTGCGTCGAGGAGGTCGCGGACGTGGCTGCAGGGCGCTTGGCCGTGGTCGCGGATGTGGAGGATCTGCTGGATCTGGGCGAGGGTGAGTCCAGCGGCTTGGCCGCGGTGGATGAAGTCGATTCGGGCGATGGTCTCGGCGGTGTAGTTGCGGTAGCCGCTGGGCGTGCGCCCGGCCGGCGGCAGGAGCCCCTGGTCCTCGTAGAACCGCAACGTCTTCGCCGTGGTGCCGGCCGCGTCGGCGAGCTCTCCGATCCGCATTCCCCGCCCCCCTTTTCGCTGGTCGCAAATTTCGTGCTTGACCTTCCCCTGTGGTGGAAGGTTCATGATGAGTGTATCAGCGGGATGTTCCAAGATGTCCAGGGAGGAATAAGGATGCCATCGAGGTTTGATCTGGCCGTGATTGGGTCGGGTGGCGCGGCATTCGCCGCGGCGATCCGCGCCACCACACTGGGAAAGTCGGTGGTGATGATCGAGCGCGGCACGTTGGGCGGCACGTGCGTGAACACGGGGTGCGTTCCGTCCAAGGCGCTGCTCGCGGCCGCCGAGGCCCGCCACGTGGCCGCGGATGCAGGCTCCCGGTTCCCGGGGATCGCCGCCACCGCTGGCCCGGTAGACATGCACGGGCTGGTGGGTGGCAAGCAGGACCTGGTCGAGGCGATGCGGAGTGAGAAGTACATCGACGTGGCAGAAGCCTACGGCTGGCCGGTCCGCCAGGGCGAGGCGGCGTTCGCCGGCACGCCGGATGCGTCGGTCCTCGAGGTCACCGCCGCGGACGGCACCGTCGAAACCATCGAGGCCGCCCACTACCTCATCGCCACAGGCTCCCGCCCGTGGGCTCCTGCCATCGAGGGGCTGGACGGCGTCGACTTTCTCACCTCGACGTCGGCGATGGAGCTGTCCGAGGTGCCTGACTCGCTGCTGGTGCTCGGCGGGGGCTATGTGGCGCTGGAGATGGCACAGTTGTTCGCCCGGCTCGGCTCGAAGGTGACTCTGCTGGTGAGGTCCCGGCTGGCGTCGAAGGAGGAGCCGGAAGTCTCCAAGGCGTTGCAGGAAATCTTCGCCGACGAGGGCATCCGAGTGGTCCGCCGCGCCATCCCCACCCGCGTCACCCGCGACCCGGGCACCGGCCAGATCGTCGCCGCGGCCGAGGTCTCGGGCGGCGTGCAGGAGTTCCGTGCCGACGAGATCCTCGTCGCGCTCGGCCGCGCCCCGGTCACCGACGGGCTCAACCTCGAGACCGTGCAAGTGAAGACCGGCGCGGCCGGAGAGGTCGTGGTCACCGACCAGTTGCAGTCCTCCAACCCTCGCGTCTGGGCGGCTGGGGATGTCACCGGGCACCCCGAGTTCGTCTACGTCGCAGCCCGGCACGGCACGTTGGTCGCCGAGAACGCCTTCACTGACGCCAGCACGTCGGTCGACTACACGCGGATGCCGCGGGTCACATTCACGAGCCCTGCCGTCGGCGCGGTCGGGATGACCGAGAAGGAGGTCATCGCGGCCGGGATCCGCTGCGACTGCCGTGTCCTGCCACTGGAGTACGTGCCCCGCGCGCTGGTGAACCGGGACACCCGCGGGTTCATCAAGATGGTCGCCAACGCGGACACCGGCGAGATCCTCGGCCTGACCGCGGTCGCCAAGGACGCCGGCGAACTCGCCGCCGCAGGTGTCCACATCCTCGGCAAGACCATCACCGAGGTCGCCGACGCGTGGGCCCCGTACCTGACCACGGCCGAAGGCATCCGGATCGTAGCCAAGGCCTTCACCACCGATGTGTCGATGCTGTCCTGCTGCGCCTGACCGCGCGCCAGACAGCGGATCCACCCCATCAGAAACTGGAGCCTCGCCCGCTCCTCGATCGGCCCGCCCGGGTCGAATCGATCTCCCCGGCCAGCGGCGACACGATCCGCGTCACCGTCGACTCGACCGCCGGTGTCACTAGCGTGGAACCGGCGACCGCGGTGGTGTCCTTGGTCAGCCCCGAGGCCATGCACTCGATTCGCTCCTCGTTCTGCAACCAGGTCCACTACTTCGCTTCCCGCGAGGACGCCGCCGGATGGCTCACGGAACACCCGATGGCCCAAATCCTCACGGTCGCCGATGCCTTCGAGGTTGGCAGCACCCTGATCACCGAGATGCTCGAGCGCCCCCGGACCGGTGCCGACGAACTGTCTGGAAGCTGCTGCGGTCCCGAGACCTGCTGCTGAGACGGCACCACGAGAGGACAGAACACCAATGCCTCCCAACCAGGACGACCAGCGAGGCGGCCGTGGCCTGCTCCTTGGGGCCGTCGCCGCACTGCTCGTGGTCGGCTGCTGCGCCCTCCTTCCACTTCTCGTCGTCGGAGGCACGATCACAGGGATCGGCACCCTCCTCCGCAACCCGTGGGTGATCACGGGCGGTGCCGCACTCCTGATCCTCGCGGTGGTTGCAAGCATCGTGATGACAGCGCGTGCCAGGCGACACCGCCGCGAAAACGACCCCGACTGCTGCCCGCCCCTTCGCCCGACCATAACGAAGACAGACCCGAGGCGAAGGGAAACCGGAACCAAATGATCATGGCCATTAGACCCCGGCATACGGCCCGCCCGATAGGCCCCTAGCCAGCAGGCAAGTCGCCGATCAACGCGCGCGAACTCTGATGTGAAATCTAAAGGTCATCCGCATGGTCCCGGATCAAGCCGTCACGCGGCGGCGACGTCCTGCGCGGTCACGTGCTTGCCTTCCGCGTCGACGCGGCGCGCAGGCCGTTGAGGATCACGATCACCTCGGCGATCTCGTGCACCAGCACCACCGCCGCAAGCCCCAGGACGCCAAAGAGGGCGAGCGGGAGCAGGGCGGTGATGATCAGCAGCGACAGGATGATGTTCTGGTTGATGATGTGCCGCCCCCGACGGGCATGGGCGAACGCGCGCGGGAGAAGCCGCAGATCGTGACCGGTGAAGGCCACGTCGGCCGACTCGATCGCGGCGTCGGAGCCCGTCGCGCCCATCGCGATCCCGATGTCCGCGGCGGCCAGCGCAGGGGCGTCGTTGATGCCGTCGCCGATCATCGCGACCGGCCCCTTCGCACCGAGCTCTGCGATCGCGGCGGCCTTGTCTTCGGGGCGCAGCTCGGCGCGGACGTCATCGATCCCTGCATGCGCAGCGAGGGCGCGGGCGGTGCGGGCGTTGTCGCCGGTGAGCATGGTCACCCCGATGCCCTGGGTCGCGAGGGTGCGGACCACTTCAGGGACCTCGGGGCGCAGCTCGTCGCGGACGCCGATCGCGGCGACCGGGACGCCGCCGCGGTGGACGATCACGACTGTCATGCCCTGCTCCTCCAGCCCCGCGACCCGGTCGCCGAGGGTCCCGGCGTCGAGCCAGCGCGGGCTGCCGACGGTGATCCGCGCGCCGGCGAGCTCGCCCTCGATGCCGTGCCCGGCCTGCTCGGTCACGCCCTCCGCCGCAGGGGCATCCGGCGCTGCGGCGGTGATCGCGGCGGCGAGGGGGTGGGTGCTGTGCTGCTCCAGAGCGGCCGCCCACGCCAGCGCCTCCGCCTCGCTCACACCGTCCACGGTGAGGACGGCGGTGACGGCGGGCTCGTTGCGGGTGAGGGTGCCGGTCTTGTCGACGGCGACGTGGCGGATCACGCCGAACCGCTCGAACGCGGCACCGGACTTGATGATCACGCCGAACTTGCTCGCCGAGCCGATCGCCGCGACCACGGTCAGCGGCACGGAGATCGCCAGTGCGCAGGGCGATGCCGCGACCAGCACGACCAGGGCGCGGGTGATCCACAGCTCCGGGTCGCCGAGCAGCGAGCCGATGATCGCGACCAGGGCGGCGAGGATCAGCACGCCCGGGACGAGAGGGCGGGCGATGCGGTCGGCGAGGCGGGCGCGGTCGCCCTTCTCCGCCTGAGCCTTCTCCACGAGGTCGACGATCGTGGTCAGTGAGTTGTCGGTGCCTGCCGCGGTCGTTTCGACCTCCAGTGCCCCGGCGGTGTTGATTGCGCCGGCGGAGACGGCATCGCCGGGTTCGACCTCGACCGGGATCGACTCCCCGGTGATCGCGGACGTGTCCAGGCTGGAACGTCCCGTGCGGACGACGCCGTCGGTCGCGATCCGCTCACCCGGCCGCACCAACATCAGCTGCCCGACAGCCAGATCCTTCGCGGCGACCTCGACCGAGACGCCGTCGCGGCGGATGGTGGCGGTCTCCGGGACGAGCTTGAGCAGTGCCCGCAGCCCGCCGCGGGCACGGTCCATCGCCTTGTCCTCCAGCGCCTCGGCGATCGAGTACAGGAATGCCAGCGCTGCGGCCTCCTCGACGTAGCCGAGGATCACCGCGCCGACCGCGCTGATGGTCATCAGCAGCCCGATGCCGAGCTTGCCCTTGAAGAGGTTCCGGATCGCGCCCGGCGTGAACGTCGACGCGCCCAGCAGCAGGCCGATCCAGAACAGCACCAGCGCAGGGATCTCCATCCCGGACCACTCCAGCGCCAGACCGGTGAGGAACGCCACACCGGAGAAGACCGGGACCATGATCCCGCGGTCCCGCCACCAGGGGCGCTCCGCCTCCTCGGCCTCTTCGCCGACTGCGGTCTCAGGCTCGTCGTGCTCGCAGCCGCACGCCGCGCTCACGCGCCCGCTCCCGTCCCGCAGCAGCCCGGCACCGTGCACGAAGCGTCCATGCAGGGCGCGTGCTCGTCCACCGCGAGCGTCACGTCCACCAGCGCGGTCAGCGCCGCCGCGAGGTGCGGGTCCGCGATCTCGTAGCGCGTCTGCCGCCCTTCCGGCTCGGCGACCACGATGCCGCAGTTGCGCAGGCAGGTCAGGTGGTTCGAGACGTTCGAGCGGGTCAGCTCCAGCTCACGCGAGAGCACCGCCGGGTAGCTGGGGCCGTCGAGCAGGGTCATCAGTATCCGGGAGCGCGTCGGGTCCGCCATGGCCCGGCCGAGCCGGTTCATGACGTCGAGACGTGGAGCAATGGTCAGCATGCACTGATCATACAGTGTTGACTGAACTAATCCCAGGATGAATAGTGCACCCTGCGACATTCGGCCCTACCAGTAACCCCGCGGGCGCGCAGCAGCAGCCCGGCGTTTTCGAGCGCGCCGAGGACGCGGACGATGCTGGTGGTGTTGCAGGACACCACCCGGGTCAGGTCCCGGCCGAGCGCGGTGGCGTAGTTGGCCTGGGCGACGAAGGAGTGCCCGGTGGTCGAGTGCGCTTCCCCGCCCTGCACGATCACCTTTACTCCCGCCGCCTGGTAGCGGGGCAGGTTTCCGGCGGCGACGTGCTTGGGGGTCGTATCGACGATCACGTCGCTCTGCGCGAGGAGATCGTCGAGGGTTCCCTCGGGGCGGATGCCGGTGTCCACCATGCCGCTGTGCGCGTCGGGGGTGGCGGCGAATACGGGCAGCCGCGGGACGGCGGATTGTATTCGCCAGTCGGTGACGATGTCCGCGACGCCCACCAGGTGCATGTCGGGTTGGGCGTGGACGGCGTCGGCGACCCTCTTGCCGATCACTCCGTACCCGTTGACGCCGACTCTGATCCTGTCCATCTTCGTCTCCTTTCGTGGTGTTCTTGAGCCGTGCGCGGGTCAGGGGCGGGGTCGGCGGCGCCGCAGCGTCCACAGCAGATAGCTGCCGAGGGCGCCGATCGTGCCGGTCCCGGCGCCGATCAGGACGCCTTCCCGGGAGCGCCATTTCGTGTTCCCGCCGACGAGGGTGCCGATCCCGCTGATCAGCGCGGCGGCGATCATTCCCGCGACGACACGGTTGCCGACGCGTTCGGCGCGCCCGACGAGAGGTTCCAGCTCCGTCGCGCGCAGGTGCACCTCGAACCCGCCGTCTTCGAGGAGATGCCGGAGCCGGCTCAGGGTGGCGGGCAGCTCGGTGAGCAGTGCCCCGGTGTCGGCTCCCGCGCGCGCCCATCGCCGGGCCAGAGCCGGCAGGGACAGCTGGGCGCGGGTGAGCTGCTCAGCGTAGGGCTGCAGGGCGTCGAGCATCTGGAAGTCCGGATCCAGCCGCGCCGCGGTCCCTTCGGCCATCATCAGCACTTTGAACAGCAGCGCCGTCTCCTGCGGAAGGTGCAGCTGGTGCTGCTGCAGGATGCCGAGCAGCTGCTGGAGCATGATTGCGAGGCTGATCTCCGACAGCGAACGGCCCCGGTAGCGGGCCGTGAACGCGGTGATCGCCTGCCGCAGCCCTGCCCGGTCGACGACGTCGGCGGTCCGGGAGAGTTCTATCAGGGCGGTGGTGAGGGTGTCCGGGTCGTCGCGGGTGAAGGCGAGCACGATGCCGGCGAGGCCGTCCGTGGTCTGTTCGGTGAGCTCCCCGACCATCCCGAAGTCGATCAGCGCGAGCGCGCCGTCGGGCTGCACGAACATGTTCCCGGGATGGGGGTCGGCATGGAAGAACCGGTTGTCGAACACCATCGTGAGCACGATGTCGGCACCCAGCCGCGCGAGTGCGACCCGGTCGATGCCGGCGGCGTCCAGGCCCTCCAGGTCGTCGATCCGCACCCCGCTCATCCGCTCCAGGGTCAGCACGCGCGAGGTCGTGGTCTCCCCGTGCACGCGGGGAATCCGCACCCGCGCCGCGTGGGCGAACTCCTGCGCGAACCGTTCGGCGTTGCGGGCCTCCTGCAGGTAGTCCAGCTCGGCACGCAGCGTGCGGGAGAACTCCTCCACCAGCCCGGGCAGGTCGTACTGCCGGATGGCATCCCAGCGCCGGTCGGCGCGGTCGGCGAGGTTGCGGAGAATGTCCAGGTCTTCATGCACCTGCGCGACCACGCCGGGCCGGCGCACCTTCACGACGACCTCGGTGCCGTCGTGAAGAGTTGCCGCGTACGCCTGCCCGATGGACGCCGCCGCCAGCGGCACCGGGTCGAACTGGGCGAACACGTGCTCTGGGTCGGCGCCGAGCTCTTCACGGAGCACGTCCCGAATGCCCTCCCACGGTGCCGCGGCGACGTCGTCCTGCAGTTTGGCGAACTCGGCGACCCATGCCGCGGGGAGCAGATCGTGCCGGGTGGAGAGGATCTGGCCCAGTTTCACGAACGTCGGCCCGAGCTCCTCCAACGCGACCCGCACATGCTCGGGGTTCGTGTAGGGGTCCTCCTGCCGGGCGTGTCCGAGGGCGCCGCGGTGGAACGGCACCAAGCCGCCCAGGCCCAGCACGCCGGCCAGGACGCCGAGTCCGTGCCGGCGCAGCACGGCCCCGATCTGCCGGTACCGGCTACTCCCCGCGCCCATCAGCTCACGCCCCTCTCGGCTGGAGTGCCGGCCGATGCTCGTTCGAGGATGAAGTCGACGCGCGCGTCGGGGGCGAGTGCGGGGACGGTGACGACGGGAAAGCCCAGCTCCTGGTACACCAGCCCGAGCAGGTCGTGGATGCGCCGCTGCGCGGCGGGGTCCTCGGTGCGCGCGTAGTCGGACGCCAGCGGGAGCAGGTCAAGCAGGAACACCGTCGCGTACCGGGCGCCGGCCAGCGCGCCCAGCAGGGCGGTGCCGGGGGCGAGGCCGAGGAAGCGGTAGTAGGCGAGCGAGTCCGGCAGAGCACGGTCCAGGAACACGGTCTGTTGCGGGTCGAGGGAGCGTTCCTGCTCGATCTGCATGTCGACGACGGCGCGCTGGAACTCGCTCTGCCGTGCCCGCACCTCCGCGGTGCTGCGCCCGGTGATCCGTTGCAGGTCGATGTAGTGGCGGGCGTGCTCGATTGTGGTCGTGTACCCGCGGCCCCGCAGCAGGTTGACCGTGGTGGTCTTGCCCGAGCTGGGACCGCCCGTCACGACGTGCCAACGGGTGGTCTGTGCGGGCCGCGGCTCCTGGATGCCGGTCATGACCTCACCCTACACCCTGTACCCCTACAGGGTATGGTAGATTGTGGGTGGAGGTGCGAGATGGCACACGGGTATGTGGACAACAAGTCGGCGCTGCTGGCGCGGCTGAGCCGCGCGGAGGGTCAGGTGCGCGGGATCGCGCGGATGATCGACGAGGACGTGTACTGCATCGACGTGCTGACCCAGGTGTCGGCGGCGACGAAGGCGCTGGAGTCCGTCGCGCTGTCGCTGCTGGAAGACCACCTCGCGCATTGCGTCGCGCAGGCGACCGCCGAAGGCGGCCCGCTCGCGGAGGAGAAGCTCCGCGAGGCGAACGCCGCGATCGCGCGCCTCGTGCGCTCCTAACGTCGTCCCCACTCACATCGTTCAACGCTCTTGAAGGGAGCACATCATGACCGGACAGGGATTCCAGGACCTCGGCCTGCAGGCGACCAGCACCGGCGGTGGCTGCGCCTGTTGCAGCCCCACCTCCCACGCCACGGCAGCCACCGACACCGGCGCGCCGGCGCAGCAGACGGCGGCGGGTGAGACCGTGTCGGCGCAGTTCCTGGTGGAGGGGATGACCTGCGCGCACTGCGTGCGTAGCGTCACCGAGGAGGTCTCCGCGATCGACGGTGTCTCCGACGTCGCGGTCGATCTGCACGCCGGTGGCGTGTCCACGGTGACGGTGTCCAGCGCGACGCCGGTGGATGCGGAGCGGGTGCGGGCGGCGGTGGAGGAGGCCGGGTACAGCCTCGCCGCAGCCTCATGAGCACGCTGGACGTCGATCTCGACATCACCGGGATGACCTGCGCGTCGTGCGCGACGCGGGTCGAGCGGAAGCTGAACAAGCTGCCCGGGGTGGAGGCGACGGTCAACTTCGCCACCGAGAAGGCCCGCGTGCACTCGGAGGCCCCGGTGCCGGTGGAGGAGCTGATCGCGGCGGTCGAGCAGGCGGGGTACGGAGCGAGCCTCCCAGCCCCGCCTGTGCCCGACACGGCTGAGCAGACCATCCCGCGGGACGATGAGCTGGCGTCGCTGCGGCAGCGGCTGATCGTCTCGGCGGTGCTGGCGGTGCCGGTCGCGGTGCTGTCGATGATCCCCGCCCTGCAGTTCACCTACTGGCAGTGGCTCACGCTCACCCTGGCCGCGCCGGTGGTGGTGTGGGGGGCGTGGCCGTTCCACCGCGCCGCGGCGATCAATGCCCGGCACGGGGCGGCGACGATGGACACTCTGATCAGCGTCGGGGTGCTGGCCGCGTTCGGCTGGTCGCTGTACGCGCTGTTCTTCGGCGGTGCGGGGATGCCGGGAATGCGGATGAGCGTCACCTTCGTCGGCACCCCGCAGGCCGGTGGCCACGAGGTGTACCTGGAGGTCGCCGCGCTGGTGACCGTGTTCATCCTCCTCGGCCGCTACCTCGAGGTTCGTGCCAAGCGGCAGTCCGGCGAGGCCCTGCGCGCCCTGCTGGAGCTCGGCGCCAAGGACGCAGTGATCCTCCGCGAAGGCACTGAGCAGCGCGTCCCCGTCGCACAGCTCGTTCCGGGTGATGTCGTGGTGGTGCGGCCGGGTGAGAAGATCCCCGCCGACGGCCTCGTCACCGAGGGAATGTCCGCGGTGGACGAGTCGATGCTGACCGGCGAGTCCGTGCCGGTCGAAGTCGCCCCCGGCTCCCGCGTGGTCGGCGCGACTGTGAACACCGGCGGGCGCCTGCTCGTGCAGATCACCCGCGTCGGCGCCGACACCGAGCTGGCCCGGATGGCGCGGCTGGTCGAGGAGGCGCAGACCGGCAAGGCCCAGGTGCAGCGCCTCGCCGACCGGGTGTCGGCCGTCTTCGTCCCCATCGTCATCGTCCTCGCCCTGGCCGCGTTCGCCGGGTGGCTGATCGCGGGGGCGCCCTTGGAGGTCGCCTTCACCGCCGCGGTGACCACCCTGATCATCGCCTGCCCGTGCGCGCTGGGGCTGGCGACGCCGACCGCTCTGCTGGTCGGCACCGGGCGAGGCGCGCAGCTGGGCATCCTCATCCGCGGACCCCAGGTGCTCGAGCAGACCCGCCGCATCGACACCGTCGTGCTGGACAAGACCGGCACCATCACCGCCGGCACCATGACCGTCACCGGCATCCACCCCGCTCCCGGCACCGATGAGGCGGAGCTGATCCGGTTCGCCGCGGCGCTCGAGCACGGCTCCGAGCACCCCATCGGCCGCGCCATCACCGCCGCAGCCGACGGCCCGACGGATGCCGTGGAGTCATTCGCCGCCGAGGCCGGTCAAGGCGTGCAGGGCATCGTCGACGGCCGCCTGGTCGCCGCCGGCCGCGCCTCCTGGATCACCACCCAATGGGCGCTCCCCATCCCCGCCGAGCTCGCCGCGACCATCGCGGCGGACGAGGCGGCGGGGGCGACGGTCACGGTGGTGGCGTGGGACGGGCAGGTGCGCGGGGCGATCAGCGTCGCCGACACCATCAAACCCACCAGCCGTGAGGCGGTCGCACGGCTCCGAGAGCTCGGGTTGACCCCGATCCTGCTCACCGGAGACAACCCCGGCGCCGCCCGCGCGATCGCCAACCAGGCCGGGATCGAGGACGTCCGCGCCGGGGTCACCCCGCAGGGCAAGCTCGACACCATCCGCGACCTGCAGGCCGCGGGCCGGGTGGTCGCGATGGTCGGCGACGGCGTCAACGACGCCGCAGCCCTCGCCGCCGCCGACCTCGGGATCGCGATGGGCACCGGCACCGACGCGGCCATCACCGCCGCGGACCTGACCATCGTCTCCGGCGACCTCGTGCTGGTCCCGGACGCGATCCGGCTGGCCCGCCGCACCCTGGGCACGATCAAGGGGAACCTGTTCTGGGCGTTCGCCTACAACGTCGCCGCCCTCCCGGTCGCGATGCTCGCCCTGCTCAACCCCATCCTCGCGGGAGCTGCGATGGCGTTCAGCAGCGTGTTCGTCGTCACCAACAGCCTCCGACTGCGCCGCTTTCACCCCCTGCCCACCCCAACCCGTGCCGGCGCCCCCGCCACCCGAGAGCCCGCGCCCGTCCAGGCCTAACCATCGCTCGAGAAGGAGACACACCATGTCCCACGACCACGACCACTCCGGGCACGACCACACGCACGGGCACGACCATGGAGGACACGAGCATGGTGCGCACGAGCATCACCATCACGAGCCGCCGGCGGGGGCGACGAACCTGGTGACCTGTCCGGTGATGCCCGGCAACCAGGTCGACCCGGCCTGGGCCGAGCAGCGCGGCCTGTTCCGCGACTACCAGGGCAGCCGGTACTGGTTCTGCTGCGCCGAGTGCGGGCCGCTGTTCGACGCCGACCCGGCCCGCTACGCGCACGCCGCCTGACCGGCCAGATAACCCGGTCGGAGATAGAGGGTGGACACGGCGGTCGGGCTGGTGCAGGCGTACCTGCG
This sequence comes from Microbacterium sp. MRS-1, assembly GCF_000585455.1. Taxonomy (NCBI): domain Bacteria; kingdom Bacillati; phylum Actinomycetota; class Actinomycetes; order Micrococcales; family Microbacteriaceae; genus Microbacterium; species Microbacterium sp. MRS-1. Next base: position 33,462 of record NZ_JAUF01000017.1, on the reverse strand, counting down.
GGTCAACGGCTACTTCACCGTCGCCGAATACCCCGTGCTGGACGCCACCGGTCCCGGCGGTCCCCGCACCATCACCGACCTGGACATCCTCGCCGTACGGCTGCACCGCGCACCGGGAGCGTCCGGGACCGTCGACGCACCGCTGGACCCGGCCCTGGGCGCCGGGGGCGGAGCGGACATGATCCTCGGCGAGGTCAAGGAAGGCCGCCCGCACCCCAACCCGGCGATGCGGGACCCGGCCGTGCTGGAAGCCGCGTTCACCCGGTTCGGGTGCTGCGCCCCGACCGATGCCGCCCGGCTGGTCGCCGAACTGCTGGAAACGGGACGGACGGTGGCGCCGGAAGGGCACACGATCCGCACGGTCGTGTTCGGCAACCCCACCTCCCCGCCCGGGGCGGGGGCGCCGTGGCACACCGTCCCGTTCGCCCGGGTGCTGCGCTACCTCGAAGACCACCTGAGCGCGCACTGGGGCATCCTCGGCCGCACCCAGATCAAGGACGACACCCTCGCCCTGCTGGCCCTGCGGGAGAAGGCCCACCGCGCCGCGACCGGCGCCTCCCGCCAGGGCACGGACCGGTAGGGCGGGTCATGGCGGGGGAGCGTGTGCACACGCAGGGGGAGCCGGTGTGGGTGCGCACCCGTGGCGGGCGCGCCCTTTATGCGATGGTGCTGCCGGGTCCCGCCGGGGCCCCCGGGGTGCCGACGGTGGTGTTCGAGGCGGGATCGGCGGCGACCCGCTCCACCTGGGCGTCGGTGCAGACCCGGGTCGCCGCGTTCACGCGGGCCGTGGTGTATGACCGGGCAGGGCTGGGTCGGTCCGTCCCGGATAGTGCAGGGCACACCCTGGACCGGATGGCCGACGACCTGAACGATCTGCTGGACGGCCTCGAGCCGAGCAGCGGGTTCGTGCAGGTGGGGCATTCCGCGGGCGGCCCGATGGTGCTGGTGGATCCGACCGACGAGGCAGCGACCCAGCAGTTCGGTGTGCCGTTCCGGGTCGGGGAGAAGATCGTGATCGCCGTGGAGTGGGTGCTGGCACGGGTGGGGTTGCTGGAGCGGTTCTTCCGGTTCCTCGGGGAGGGGATGCCCGAGGATGTGCGGGCGGATCTTCACCGGGAGGCGTGCCGGCCCGCGGTGGTGGTCACCCAGGGTCGGCAGGCGCGCACGTTCCTCACCGAGCTGCACGCCTGGCGCGGCGACCCGCCGGTGCTGCCCGATGTCCCGGTCACCGTCATCTCCGGCAGTCTCGCGGACGGGATGCCGCGACGGGTCCGGGATGCCGCGACCGCCGCCGGGCGGTATCGGGCCGCACAGTCCCGGCAGGGCCGGCACGTGGTCGCTGCCCGCTCCGGCCACTACATCCCCGCCACAGAATCGGACCTGATCGCTGCGGAGATCCGCCGCCTCGTCCTCCCGCCCGTCGGATAGCCCCGGGTTGTCTGGCGGGCATGCATGGTCAGGCCACGGCAGGGGGGCGTCGCCGCCGGGCGATCGCACCGGTGAGGGCGAGACCACCCAGCCCACCCCACAGGGTGACAGTGGAAACGCCTTGCCCGATGAGGACGGCGGGGGTGAGCCCGGCGCGCAGGTCGGTGTCGGCGATCATCGCCCCGGCCTGTCCGGCGGGCAGACCGGTGAGGGTGCTGCCGTCGGGGCGGATGATCTGGCTGGTGCCGACGGTGGAGACGTTCACCACAGTGCGGCCGGTCTCCACCGCGCGGATCCGGGCGACCGCGAGCTGCTGCAGGTTCTCGTCCGTGCCGCGGAAGTCGGCATTGTTGGTCTGGAACACCAGCAGCTCCGCACCGGCGGTGACGCTCTCGGCGATGACCTCGTCGTAGATCACGTCGAAGCAGATCGCCAACCCCACCGGCACGCCGCCGACGGTGACCAGCGGCACGTCCGTGCCGTGCGCGTAGTCGCGTTGCAGCAGCCCGACCAGGTCGGGAGCGAGCAGGGTGTAGAACGCCCGGTCGGGCACGTACTCGCCGAACGGCACCGGGTGGCGTTTCGCGTGCGTCTGCACCTGCTCCCGTCGTGGTGTGGCACCGGCGGTGGCCGGGTCCCACAGGAACGACGTGTTGTAGATGTTGCCACCCGACGTGGTGGCCGCGTTCGCCAGCAGCGGGGCCCCTGCCCGGGTGCTGATGCCGGTGAGATACTCCGCCAGCCACGGGGTCTGGAACGGGTCAGCATCCAGCCCTTCCGGCCACACCACCACATCCACATCCGCGTCGAGCACCGGGCCGGTCGCGTCCCCCTGCGCCCGGGCGATCGCCCCCACGGTGCGCTGGTCGAAGTACCCGGACGGGCCGTTGCCTTGCACCGCCCCGACCCGCATCGTCCCGGCCGGTGTCGTGGGAAACGCCGGGACCAAAACCAGCATCAGGGCGGTGACGGCGGGTACGGCGGCGGGGAACGGGCGACGCCACAGGCCGGTCCGGATCGTTTCGATCGCGGCGGCGACGGTGAAGACCATCAGGAAGGTGAGCCCGCTCACCCCGACCCAGGACACCGTCTGCACGAGGGGGCTGTCGGCTTGGGTGATCCCGAGCCGCGCCCACGGCAGCCCACCGTACGGCCAGGCGCCCAGCAGCACCTCCCGGCCCGTCCACAACGCGGCCACCAGGCCCGGCAGCAGGAGCAGGCGTCCGACCGGGCCGGGGGCGGCGCGCGGCACCCACCGGTAGGCGAGTGCCAGCGGGATGATCCCGACCGCGGTCAGGGTCCCTTCCACCACGGTCAGTGCCGCCCACGGCACCGGCCCGAGATACCGGGTCGTCCAGGACACCAGCAGCCCGAAGAACAGCAACCCGAACACCGCCCCGACCGCCACCGCCCCCCACACGCTCCGGCCGATCAGGGCGAGAAGCAGCAGCCCGGTTGCGGCGAACGCGGCCGGCCAGAATCCCACATCCGGGTAGGCGAGATCCATCAGCACCGCCGCGGCCGCCGCGACCGGCAACGCCACCGCCAACGGCATCACCGCCCGGGCGCGGCGGTTCGGCGGGGTGGGTTGGGGGTGTCCGTGCGGGTCCTGGAGGGGCGTCGGGGTGGCGGTCATGGCCGGTCCGCGATGGTCCGGGCGATCACGGCGGCGTCCCGGGACACCCCGGCGAGGGTGTCCGCTCCGGGGCGGCTGTGGGCGGGGATCCCGGCGACGAACAAGCCCGGCAGCCCGGTCATCGCCGGGCGGGACCGGGCTGCGGTCGCCTCGGCGGGGAGCCAGTCGTCGCCGGGGTCGTACCCGGTGGCGAGGATCACCGAGTCCGGGGCGAGGGTGCTGCCATCGGCGAACGTGACCTGCCCGCCGTCCGCGCCGGTCACCGCCGGGGCGACCGCCACACCCGCGTGACGCAGCGCATGGTAGCTGTCGCCGAACACCGGCTGCACGGCGGGTGGGCGGCCCAGCCAGGACGAGCCTGCCCGGGCGTGGACGGGGAAGGTACGGGCGGGTCGGTGCGGCAGTCGGGTGCGGACCGCGAGGGTGATCTCGTGGGAGGCGGACAGCTCTCGCGCCAGCTGCACCCCGCTGTCGCCGCCGCCGACGATCAGCACCCGCCCGGTGGGCACCTGCCGGGGGAACTGGTAGTGGGCGCTGTGCAGCACCACCCCGGGCACCCGCAGCTCTGACGCCCACGCGGGGATGCGGGGGTGGGTGGCGGCGCCGGTCGCGCACACCACGTTGCGGGTCTGCACGTCGCCCTCCGCGGTCTGCAGCTGCAGCACCGACCCGTGATCGCGGCGTTCCACCCCGACCACACGCAACCCCCAGAACGGGTCCACCCCCAGGGTGTGCTGCACCTGGTCCAGGTAGTTCGCGATCTCATCGGCCCGGGGATGCTCGTGCGGGTCCAGCGGCAGCGGCCGGAGCGGAAGCGTGCTGTGGCGGGCGTCGGACAGCAGCCGCATCGAATGCCACCGGGACGCCCAACTGCGTTGCCGGTCCGTGGCGGCGTCGACGACCACGAACTCCTGCTGCGGCCGGAACCCCAACCCGATCAGCGCGGCGGCCACCGCGAGCCCGGCCTGCCCGGCCCCGACGATGATCGCCCGCCGATGCGTCAACCCCGACCGCATCACCACCCCCTCCCCGCACAAGAGGGCCGGGGCGGGAACGGACGGAGGATGATCGCGCCGGCGCCGCGGCGGGACGGGGCCGGACGGGGCCGAGCGGGGCCGGGTGGGCGGCGGTGACCGGCCGCAGCCGTCGGCACCGGACCGGCGACGGGGGCCGCCGTGATACGGGTCGTCAAGACATTCTCCAAACCTAGAAATCGGCATCACACAGCGCCCGCACACGGGCGGGCGGGAAGACGCCGCCCATGGGTGGGCGGCATGCCGGATCTCAGGTTCGGGAAATCGACAACAGCAGCAGTGAGGGCGCGGCCGGACGCCGCGACACGGGCACCGGCACCAGCAGCGGCGCGCGCACCGGACGGGATACCCGCAGTATCCGCAGCCGGCCCTGGAGCCGGGAAGCCGTCACGGCCGCCAGTACCAGCAGCGTGCACACCACCCCGATCAGGCACCCCCACGCCCCGGACGCATCGACGGACACCCCCGCAGAGGACGACGCCGTCCGGCCCTCCACCGGTGCCCCCGAGTCTGGGGTAGAGCCGGTCGCGACGGGGGAGCCCGCACTGGTGTCGGCGTGCGCGTCAGCCGTGGTGTGGGAGGTGGTCCAGCCGCCGATGATGAGCACAAGTGCCAGGCCCAGGATGGTCAGCAGCCGCCCCGACCACCACCCCGCCGCGATGACCCGGTCGGGCCGGGATCGGGGGTCGCGGGGCATAGTCCCTCACTGTACCAATCCGACCTTTGCGTCTCCCGGATCCCGCCCGGCCGCAGGCCCTCCACGCCTTCGCCGACAGAGCAGCCACATCGCGTCCACCGGCACGTCGTTCTCGATTATCGGCGCGAACGACGTCCGTCTCCTGAGCGGAAGGATCAGTGCCCTCGGGGTGCCGTGGTGTCGGTGAAGGCGGGCAGCAGGATCGCCGTGACGCCGTCGGGGTCGAGTCTGCCGGTGCGGACTTCTTCGGCGGCGCCGTTGAGGACGGCACGGGTCGCTGAACTCCGCCGCGATCGTCTCGGCTGCGTCAGGTTCGCCCCACCGGGCACGTGCACCCGTCGGCACCCGAGGCGCCGCCGATTGAAAAGAATACCCATAGGGGGTATAAGGTGTGGGGGAGTCGTGTGCGAGGGAGAGGCGGGCGAGGATGATTCAACCGATCGACTATTTCCTGGTCGCCTGGTTCGTGCTGGTCGCGATCAGCACGATCTGGGTCGGGGTGGACCAGTTCCGTCACAACCCGGAGCCGGCGGTGATGAAGTGGGGCTTCATCCTGGTCACCCTCTACCTGGGGCCGATCGGGGCGCTGCTGTATGTGCTCGCGGACAAGGAGCCACGGCCGGGAGAGCATGAGGAGTTCACCCGGCCGCTGTGGAAGCAGGGCATCGGCTCGACCATTCACTGCGTCGCGGGCGATGCCACCGGCATCATCGTCGCCGCCGTCGTCGTCGCGTCGCTGGGCCTGCCCATGTGGCTGGATCTGATCATCGAGTACGCCGCCGGGTTCGCGTTCGGGTTGTTCGTGTTCCAGGCCCTGTTCATGAAGAACATGATGGGCGGCAGCTACTGGCAGAACGTGCGCCGCTCGTTCCTGCCCGAGTTCATCAGCATGAACCTGATGATGGCGGGCATGGCGCCGGTGATGTCGCTGCTGATGATGGGCCGCGACATGCGGGCCATGCTGCCCACCGAGCTGCTGTTCTGGGCAGTGATGAGCTTCGGGATCGCCGTCGGGTTCGTGCTCGCCTACCCCGTGAACGTGTGGATGGTGAAGAAGGGCCTTAAACACGGCCTGATGACCGTCCGCCCCCAGCCCGCCACCCACCCCCAGGAGCACGACGCGCACGCGCAGCACAACCCGCAGCCGCCGGAGGCGCACGCCGGCCACGACCAGGCGGCGGGCGGCGCGACGTCGCCGGGGCCGGGGCATGAGGCACACCAGCCTTCCGGCGCCGGCCGGGTGACCGTGCCGCAGCTGACCGTGGTCGGCGCGTTCTCCGCGATCGCGCTCGTAGTCGGGATGGTCGCCCCCGCGAACGCCGTCAACATGACTCTTAGCGCGCACGACGTCGGTGGGCTGATCATGCCGCCCGGGATGATCATGACCCGTGACACCCCCGCCGAGGCGATGCGGGACATGGCTGCCGTCGACCCGCGGGCCGCGACCGCCGCGTACGACGTGGACACCCGCGGTGATGAGGTGCTGGAACCTGCCCGCATCGAGGACGGGGTGAAGGTTTTCGAGCTGACCGTGTCGCAGATCCGCTGGGAGATCCTCCCCGGCGTCACCGTCGACGCGTACGCGTACAACGGGCAGATCCCGGGGCCTCGGCTGCAGGTCACGCAGGGCGACCGGATCCGCATCGACGTCACCAACGAGCTCGACGAGTCCACGACCGTGCACTGGCACGGCCTGGACGTGCCCAACGAGATGGACGGGCCCGCCGGGATCACCCAGGATCCCATCCAGCCCGGCGACACCTACCGGTACGAGTACACGGTGAAGCAGTGGGGCACGTTCTTCTACCACTCCCACGATCACGCCGACCGGCAACAGGCCCTCGGCCTGTACGGGGCGCTGATCATTGAACCCTCCGACCCCGGCCTGCAGCCGCCCGCCGATCACGAGTACACGATCCAGCTGCAGGAGTGGCTATCCCGGGAGGGACTGACCTATCCGGCGATGCCGATGGAAGGGGGCATGCCGAACTACTTCACCATCAACGGGAAGGCGTACCCGGCCACCGAGACCATCGACATGAAGGTGGGCGAGACCCTCCGGGTGCGCTTCATCGGCTCGAACACCAACGACATCCACCCGATGCACATCCACGGCGGCCCGTTCACCGTCGTCGCCCGCGACGGGGCGGCCCTCACCACGGCGCAGCAGTTCCAGGCCGACACGATCAACGTCGGGCCGGGACAACGCTACGACGTGCTCTGGAACGCGCTCGAGCCCGGCCAGTGGCTCATCCACTGCCACATCAACCACCACACCACCAACAACAACGTCGAAACCGACGGCGCCGGCGGCCTGACCATGATCATCAACGTCACCGAATAACCCCACGGGCCGAAGAAGCCCACCGTCATCGCCGTTGCCGCGTCGAGTCACGTCCGCGCCCTCCGGCAGCACAGCAGGCCGATGCCAGGGGTGCCCAGCTCATCGTGCCCGACCGTTTCGGTTGCCGGGGGCCGAGATCGCCCGCCCGCCCGCAACGGGGCGCGGTGACCTCGCCGTGGTCAGGCGGTGGAGGGAGGGAGGACGCGTCGGCGGCGGGCGACGGTGACGGCCGCGGCGACCGTGAGCGCCGCCGAGACGGCGAGGAGCACGGCGCCGAGGAGGATCTGCCCCGGTGGCGGGGTGGCGGCGGTGACGGGCTGGTAGAGGTTGCGCCGCTGGCTCTGCGGGCCGGTGAGTTGCTGACCGACCGGCACCCACACCTCGAGGGTGCGTTCGCCGGTGGCGAACTGGGCGTACACGAACCACAGCCCCGGTGACGGCAGCGCCAGTTCCCCGGTGAAGGTGCCGGGAGGCGGGGTGCCGGGTTGCGCGCGCAGCGGCGCGGTGAGGTCCTCTCCGGCGCGGCGGGCGACCAACCGGGTCGGGGTGAGGTCGGTGTCGTCGGTGAGGCGGATGCCGGTGATGGTGACGGTCAGCTGCCCGGTGCCGTCGCCGGTGACGGTCATCTGTGCGGTGCCGTAGGCGGTGCCCTGGCCGGGGTCGTGCGCCTGCGCGGGTGGGGGCGGGGCGAGGGCGACCAGCAGAAGGGTGAGGGCCGCGGCCGCGGCCCCGGATCGGAGTCGAGTCCCCGGCCGCACGGTGAGGGCGATCATGCTGACGATGATCACCGTGGTGGTGCCGACGGCGGACCAGGCGACGGGGGTGGGTGGGGCTGCTGATCCCGGTCCCGGAGGCCAGCAGTTGCAGGGTGGTCACGGCGAGGGCGGCCACCGGCCACCGCCACAGGGGGACGGGCAGGGCCAGCAGGAAGGGCCCGGCCACCGCGACCGGCAGGTCGGGGGCGAGCCACCCCGCGCTGGTGAGCAGCACCCACAGCACCACCCGGAACACCAGGTACACGGCGACGACGAGGACAAGGCGGGTGCGGCCGGGGACCAGGGTGGTGATCACCCATGCCGCGCCGAGCGTGGTCGCCAGCAGCAGCGGCAGGTACAGGGTCTCGGTGAACTGGGGCACGTCGGTGTCGTATTCCATCACGATGATCAGCGCCGCCCCCAGCACGCCTGCGGCCAGGGCGATCCGCGGCGGGGCGGGCACGTGCCGGTCGGTGCCGGTGAGCAGGCCGATCAGCACGCACAGGGTGCCGATCACCGACAGCAGGTGCGGGGGCGACCAGAGCACCGCGTCACGCCCGAACGCGGTGTGCCAGAACGCGTCGGCGGGCGCGGCCGCCGCGGTCGCGACCGCCGCAGCGACCGCGAGGGCGAACCCGGGAGTGCGGAACACGGCGGCCACGGATCGTGTCGCGGCCAGCCGCCGCCACCCCCAGCCGGCGATCACGACCCCGACGGTGAGGATCGACGCATACAGCAGCAGGTGCGGAGGGATGAAGGTGCTGTCCCGGCCGAGGGTGGTGTGCCAGGAGTCGTCCCAATACGCCGACCCAACCCCGGCGGCCGCGGCCGCTGCGGCGACCCAGACGCCCCCTGCCCCCAGCGCCGGGGAACCGCGGGCCGGGTCCGGCTCGGACGGGATGGGGGCGCGGTCACGGCTGCCGTGTGGTCGCATGGTCTGTCCTTTCTGTGATGCGGCAGGGAGCCGGTCCGGCCCTGGCGGCTAACGCCATGGCCCCGCTCCCGGCGGCAGCGGGGTGTTAGAGGTGTGTTAGAGGGGGAGCACGGTGGCTCCGATGAGGTTCTGGATGCTGGAGGTGAGGAGTGTCCAGGCTCCGCTGATCATCGCGATGCCGGTGGCGATCATGAGGACCCCGCCGGTGATGTTGATGGTGCGGATGTGGCGGCGCAGGAACGTGATGCTTCCGGTGGCCCAGTTCAGGCCGGCGGCGGCGGCGATGAAGGGCAACCCCAGGCCCAGGCAGTAGGTGACGGCGAGGAGGGCGCCGCGGGCGGGGTTGCCGGTGGTGAGGCTGAGGGCGGAGATCGCGGCGAGGGTGGGGCCCAGGCACGGGGTCCAGCCGAGCCCGAACGCGATGCCGAGCAGGGGAGCTCCGGCCAGCCCGCTGGGTGGGTGGATGGCGGGTTTCGCGGTGCGTTGGAAGAGCCGGAACACGCCGAGGAACACGAGCCCCATCAGCAGGACCACGATCCCGAGGATGCGGGTGAGGAGATCTTGCCAGCGGATGAGCCAGGCCCCCAGGGCGCCGAACGCGGCCCCGTAGCCGATGAACAGGACGGAGAAGCCGAGGGTGAACAGTCCGGTCCCGGCCAGCGCCCGCCACCGGGAGACCCCCGCGGTGGTGGTGGTGCCGGTGAGGTAGCCGAGGTAGCCGGGCACGAGGGGGAGCACGCAGGGGGAGGCGAAGGACACCAGCCCGGCGAGGAGGGCGAGGGGGAGGGCGGCCCAGATGCTGCCGGCGGTGATGATCTCCCCCATCAGGGGCTCGTCTCGGCGAGGACGGTGTCGATGAGGGCGGCGAGGGTGGTGCGGGTAGGCAGTTGCCCGATGATGCGGGCGGCCATCCGGCCGGTGCGGTCCAGGACGATTGTGGTGGGCACGGCGCCGGGGGCGGCTTTCCCGGCGAACGCGGCTTGCACCGTGCCGGTGGTGGCGTCCAGGATCGACGGGTAGGTGATGCCGAACTGGTTCTCGAACGCGGCGGCGGTGTCGGCGCTGTCGCGCACGTTGACGCCGATGAACACGACACCGTCGGGCTGGTAGGTCTGGGCGAGGGCTTCCAGGTCGGGCGCTTCGGCACGGCAGGGCGGGCAGGCGGCGTACCAGAAGTTCACCACAACGACCGAACCCGCCCACGCGGTGGAATCCGCCTGCTCCCCGGTGTCGGTGGTGCCGGTGAAGGTGACCGGGTCGTCGCGCTGGTCGGCGGGGATCTCCCGCACGGTCTCGTCCGCGGACAGATACCCCGGGGACGGGGAGGAGGACAACAGGCCGGGCGTCTGGGCGGTGCACCCGGCCAGGAGCAGGACGAGCACGCCGAACACGGCGACCGCGGCGGCGGTGACCGTGCGGCGGGGTGGGCGTGTCAGGGCGGTGGGGGTGCGCATGCGGGATCACTCCGGTCGGTCAGGTGTTCGTGCTCTTGCTGGTGGGGCGGCGGCGGCCGGCGAGGATGGCGCCGGTGATCAGCAGCAGCGCCCCGGTCGGGTACCCGGCGACCAGGTCGAGCCAGCCGGAGGGCTGGCCGGGGCCGAACACTTCCAGGTGCGCGAGCCAGTGGATGATCGCGACGATCGCGCCGGCGGCCATCAGGGCCTGGCCGACCCGGACGAGCAGTCGGTGTCGCCGCCAGGCGCGTTGTGGGTCCTCAGCTGGGGCGGGTCGGGGGGTGGTGCGGGTCATGAGCGGGGTCCTTTCGCAGGGGGCGGGTCACAGTCCGGAGTAGGAGTGCAGCCCGGTGAAGAAGACGTTGACGACGCCGAAGTTGAACAGCACGGCGGCGAAGCCGACGATGCACAGCCAGGCGGCGCGGGTGCCGGCCCAGCCGCGGGTGGCGGTGGCGTGCAGGTATCCGGCGTAGAGCACCCAGATGATGAACGTCCACACCTCTTTCACGTCCCACCCCCAGAACCTGCCCCAGGCGCGGCCGGCCCAGATCGCCCCGGCGATCAGGGTGAAGGTCCACAGGATGAACCCGACGATCGTCAGCCGGTATGCGAGTCGGTCCAGATCCTCCGGCCCGGGCAGACTGTCCCGCAGCCGGGTGAGCCGGGAGGGGAGGCCGCGGCGGCGGGTGGTGAGCAGGTAGGTGAGGGAGACGAGGAACGCGAGCCCGAAGAACGCGGTCGCCAGCAGCGCGACCAGCACGTGGATGACCAGCCACCCGGACTGCAGGGCGGGCATCAGGGGGACGACGGGGACGTAGAAGCTGACCGTCGCGACGCCGAGCAGCAGCACGGTCAGCCCGAGCACGGCGCTGCCCAGGTACGCCAACCGCACCCGCAGCGACACGGCCAGGAAGGTGGCGATGATCAGGGCGGTGCCGGTGAGGGAGAACTCGAACATGTTCGCCCACGGCACCCGGTCCGCGGCGACCCCGCGCAGCACCACCCCGGCAAGATGGAACACCCAGCCCAGCACGGTCAACACGAACCCGACCCGCGCCGCCTTCCCCGCCCCCCGTCCGCCCCCCGGGGCAGCGGCGGCACCGGGTGCGGTGTCGGGGGCGGGGGCGGTGGGTGTGCCTGCCAGGTCCGGGTCGGTGGTGCTGGTGGCGCCGGCGGTGACTGGCACCCGGACGGTGACCGGGACGGCAGGGGTGCTGGCGCGGCGGGCGAGGTGAAGGGTGTAGGCGACGAATGCGGCGGCGTAGATCGCGATCGCCGAGTACACCAGCAGCAGGGACAGGGCGTCAAGGAACGGGGTCATCAGAGCCTCCTCGAAGGGGTGCGGGGGAAGGGGAGAGGCGGGTGGCGAGGGTGTCGACGGTGGGTTGCAGGCGGGGGTCGTCGCCGCGGGCGAGCCCGGCGACCTCAAGCACCGTGCCGCCGTCCCGGCCGGTGGTTGCGCGGACCCAAAGGCGGCGGCGGGGCACGAACAGGGACAGGGCCAACCCGGCCATCGCGACGACCGCGGCGATCAGAGTGGGGGTTTGGGTGGGGTCGGCGGCGATCTCCAGCGACGCGAACCGGGGGATCGGGCCGAGCTCGATCGTGCCCAGCTCGTCCGGCAGCGGAACCGGGGTGCCGGGGACCAACTGCAGGGCGGGGGTGGGGGTGCCCCGCCCGGCGATCTGGGTGAGGGTGCTGGTGTCCAGTGCGTACACCGACACCGGGACCCCGGTGTTCAGGCCCAGGTCGCCGACGTACACGTTGAAGGTGACGACCGGGTCCAGCAGGTCCGGGTAGCTGGACGCGAACGCCCCAGAGGCGGTGGTCGCGCGGGTGGGGTACAGCATCCCGACCAGGCCGACCTGCTCGGCCAGCCCGTCGGGAACCTTCACGATGCCCAAGCTGGTCAAATTCGCGTCCTGCGGCAGGAACGGGACCGTGTCACGGAACACGATCTTCCCGGCCGGGTTTCGGACGGTGAGGGTGGGGGCGTACCCGTTGCCGAGCAGATAGATGTCGGTGCCGGCCACCGGCAGCGGCTCGTTGACCCGGATGCTGGAGGCCTGCCGGGTGCCGCCAGTGGTGGTCGTGACCTGCGCGTCGAACGTCTTCGGCATGCCGAGCGCGTTGACGTTGTCCAGGACGTAGTCGACGCGGAACCGGTCCAGGGTGAGGGAGAACGTCGGGATCTGCGTGTCAGTGATGAACCGGCCGGCGGTGAACGAGTCGTACGCGATCCGGGTGGACGCGAACGTCTGCCCCTCCACCAGCACCCGCTGCCCGGTGAACCGGAACCCGCCGCCGACGCCGACCACGACCAGCACCGCCAGCAGCGCCACGTGGAACAGCAGGTTCCCGGTCTCCCGCAGGTAGCCGCGCTCGGCTGCGACCGAGTCCCGTCCGTCGTCGCCGCGGACCCGGCGGGTGCGGTACCGCTGCCGGCGCAGCGCCTTCTCGGCCGCGTCCAAGACCGCACCGGGGGGCGTGTCGGGGAGGACGCGGCGGGTGTGGGCGGGCAGGCGGGACAGGTTGCGGGGGGTGGCCGGGGGCGGGGCGAGCAGCGCGGTCAGGTGGTGGCGGATGCGGGGGATGACGCAGCCGATCAGCGACGCGAACAACAGCAGGTAGATCGCGGAGAACCACACCGACCCGAACACGTCGTGCAGCTGCAGCAGGTCCACCGCCCACATCCAGCCCGGGTTGGTCTTGTCGAACTGGATCACCCCGTTCGGGTCGGAGGAGCGTTGCGGGATCAACGACCCGGGGATCGCGGCCACCGCGAGCAGCAGCAACAACACCAGGGCGGTGCGCATGCTGGTCAGCTGCCGCCACGCCCAGCGCGCCCACCCCGAAACGCTCAGGCGCGGATTCGTGGGCTCCTCCACCGGCCGGTCGACGTGATCGGCGGGCAGCTGCGGGGCCTGCTCACTGCGGATCGACACGCGCATCCCCCCTCCCCCGGACGGGTGCGCGGCGGCGGGCGCGCCAGGAGGCGTGGGCGAGCAGCCCGACCCCCAGTACGGCGGCCACCAGGGCGGTGAGCACGTTCGCTTTCAGCCCGCCGGCGAGCAGCTCGGTGGGATCCAGCCGGATGGACTCCAGCACCGCCCGCCCCGCCCCGTACCACAGCAGGTACACGCCCAGACTCCGCCCGGCGCCCAGCGTGATCCGGCCGTGCCGGCGGCGGTGCTGCTCGAGCAGCACGATCACGGCGGCACCGGCCAGGTTCCACAGCAGCTCGTACAGGAACAGCGGATGAAACAGGGTCCCCGCCGGGGTCCCCGGCGGGATCGCGGGGGCTGAGGGGTCGATCTGCAGCCCCCACGGTAAGGTGGTGGGCGGGCCGAACAGCTCCTGGTTGAAGTAGTTCCCCAGCCGTCCCACCGCCTGGGCGACCAGCATCCCCGGCGCGAGCGCGTCCAGGAACAGCAGCACCGGGATCCCGGCGCGACGGGTGCCGATCACAATCCCGACCAGCCCGCCCAGGATCGCACCGAAGATTGCGATCCCGCCTTCCCAGATGTAGAGCACCCGCCACAGGTCCGCGCCAGGGAAGAAGTAGTCGCCGGGATGGGTGAGCACATGGTAGATCCGGGCGCCGAGGATCCCGAACGGCACCGCCCACATCGCCACATCCACCACGACCCCGGCCGGGTGCCCGACCGCCCGCAGCCGACGGCCGGTGATCAGCACCGCCAGCACGATCCCGGCCAGGATCGCCAGCGCGTAGAACCGGATCTGGAACGGACCGACCTGAACGAAGCTGATCCCCGGGCTCGGGATCAGCGCCGGAGCCACAATGAGGAGTGCGTCCATCAGGGCCTCACCCTCGCCGGAAGCCACGCCAGCGGGTCCACCGCTTCGCCTCCGGTGCGGATCTCGAAGTGCAGGTGTGCGCCGAAGCTGCGTCCACTGTCCCCGACCCGGCCGACCATCTGCCCCACCCGCACGGTCTGTCCCGGGGTCAGGGCGAGGGACCCTTCCCGCATGTGCGCGTACGCGCTTTCCACGACCTGCCCGTCGATCTCGTGCCGGATCACCACGTACACCCCGTACGCGCCGCCCTGCTCCGTCGCGGTGGTGACCACCCCGTCGGCGATCGCCTGGATCGGGGTGCCGATCCCGGGGGTCATGTCCAGTCCGGCATGGAAATTTGAGCAGGACGGGCATGGCGGGGTGCGGTACCCGAACGTGCTGCTGATCGGCACTCCCACGGTGAACGGCCACTGCACCGCCGATGCCGGGTCGTTGGTGAATGTGTCCGCGGTGTGCGCGTACGACTCGGTCCCGGCAGGGGCGGTCACCGCCACCGTGTATTCCCCTCGAGCGGTCACCGTCCCGGTGACGGTGTCGGGGGTGGTGAACGACTGGGCGCGCACCGGGGTGCGGGTCGCCTCGACGGCGAATGCCGGCTCCGGCGTCAACGGGATCAGCAACGGCAGTCCGGCGATCGACGCGACCGGGAGCATCACCGCGCCGACGAGCATCCGACGGTGGGTGAGCGTGCTGCGAGGCGTGTGTCGAGGTGTCCGGGCGGCACGGGTGGGCCGACGGCGTCGATCGCGTCGCGTCTGGACGGGTGGGGAAGACAGGGCGGCTCTCGCCGCACGGCGCGTTCCGGTACCGGGAGTCGGGGTGGAGGGGGCGGGTTCGGGCATACAAGTCTTTCCTGGATGAGGGGGACGATGAAGGTGCGCACGGTCGCCACCGCCGTCACACGGTCCAACCGGGAATCGCGGCCGGGAGTGTGCCGCTTCCGCGGCGAGAATCCTGGCTCGGGTCACACGCGGTGCTGCCGCAGGCGCGGCGCGCTTACCTACGGGGCGCACATCGTGGCCGTCGGGCGACATCACACGGTCACGCCAGCGGTGGCTCAGAGGGCGGGCGCGTGCGGCGTGTTGATCAGGTGCGGCTGATCGACAAAACGATCAGGGAGGGCCGCAGAAGAGGCGACCCGGACGTGAACGAGCTCGACCTGCCGGGGAGGGATCGCAGCCACGCCAGCAGCGACATCCACCCGTCCCGGGCCGGGAGCACCAGGATGAGCAGGGTCAGCAACGCGAGCAGACACGTCACGGCAGCGAAAGCATGAGACGTCCCGCAGACCGTCTCATCGCACGAGGGCGTCACCACCCCGCTGACCAGGACATCAGCGGCGGCATCGGGGGCCGCAACGACTGCGGAGGCGGACACGACAGTGCCCGCCTGGTCCTCTTCCAGACTCAGCGAATGCATCGCAAGCAGCCCCGCGATGATCGCGGTCACCGCGGCCAGGTAGAACCACAGGGCACGCCGGGACCCGAGTGCCCGCCGTCGCGCCACCACCTGGTTCACCGTCGACGCCCCTTCCTCGATCACGCCCAGCATACCCCGGGCGGGTAGCCATCCCCGAAGCGATACCCATCCTGGATACCCCGGATGGGTATATGCTGAGTGGTAGGGGGCACGCGCTCCCGTGCGTGGTGTTCTGACCGTGTCGCGGAGGCAAGGCACCGCTACCCTGGACGGGAAGGAGGTCGGTCGTGAACGTGATTCGCTCGCACGCGCGTCTGACCCCCGGGGTGCGACGGCTCCTGCTGGCCGCTCCGATCGCCCTGGCGATCATCACCGGGCTGCTGTCCATGCACGTCCTGACCGGTTCCCACCAGCCCGCCCTGGCATCAGAGACCAGCGCGATGAGCACGCACAGCCAGGTCGGCTCCGCACCAGCCGCCGCCGACGATACGCCGATGACCGCAGCTGCGGCGGAGGGCGCTGGAGGGCATTGCCAGGACGGGTGCGGCAGCCCTGCGGGGATGCCGGATCACTCGATGCTGATGATGGTGTGCGTGCTGGCGCTGCTGGCCGCGGTGATCGTCCTGCTCGCCCCGACGTCCCGTGCCCTTCTCACATACGCCGTAGCCCGCTCGCGCTCCCATACCCGGACTCTGCTGGTCGGATTGCCGCATCCCCGCCCGCCTTCACTGCTTGTCCTGTCCATCAGTCGCACCTGATTCCGCCTGAACCCCGGCGACCCTTGCCGGGGATGCTGCACCCTGCCCTCCCGGGCACTGAATCAGACCCTCACCGACTGAATAGACAAGGACACCCCTGATGCGTTTTCGTACTCTCACGCTGACCGCCGGCGCCCTGGCCACCGTGCTCGTGCTCGCCGGCTGCGCCCCCACCGACGGCACCATGCCCGGCATGGACCACGGACCCGGGGGGATGACCAGCACCGCCCCCTCCCAGTCCGCCGCCGCGTTCAACGCCGCGGACGAGATGTTCGTGACCATGATGATCCCGCACCACCAGCAGGCCATCGAGATGGCCGACCAGATCCTCGCGAAAGACGGCATCGACGAGCGATTCGTCTCCCTCGCCGAGCAGATCAAGGCCGCACAGGACCCGGAGATCCAGACCATGAAGGGCTGGCTGGAGGAGTGGGGCGTCCCGTACGACGACTCCATGTCCGGGATGGACGGCATGGACATGGGCGGCGGGATGATGTCGGAGGACGACATGGCCGCTCTGGATGCCGCGACCGGGGTCGAGGCGACCCGCCTGTTCCTGAACGGCATGATCGCTCACCACCAGGGCGCCGTGACGATGGCGCAGTCGGTGCTCACCGACGGACAGAACCCGGACGTGGCCGCCCTCGCGCAGCAGATCATCGACGGGCAGACCGCCGAGATCACCACGATGCAGGACATCCTCGCCAGCCTCTGACCCGGTACCCCTCGGACGGGACCCGCGCTCCCGATGCCGGTCCCGTCCGAGGCCCCACCCTCGACCCCTGTGCGGTCACCGGTATCCGGCGTACCCGCACGGAAAGGCCCTCCGTTCATGATCTCTCCCACCACCCGCAGACTGGCGATCACGGCCACCGTCACCGTCGCGCTGCTGCTCACGGGCTGCAGCACCACCCCTGCGGAGCCCGATGCCCCCGCGAGCACCGCGGCCGGGTTCGGGCATGTGCACGGCATCGTCGACGCCGGTGGCAGCACCGTGCTGCTGGGCACCCACACCGGCCTGTACACGCTGGGCGAGGACGGCACCGTCACCGGCCCGGTCGGTGGCATCGACCTGGACGCGATGGGACTGACCGCTACCGGTGACACCCTCTACGCGTCCGGGCACCCCGGCCCGTCCACCCCGGCGGAGCTCGGCGCCCCCAACCTCGGCATCATCCGCAGCCTCGACGCCGGCGCCTCGTGGGAACCGGTCGCGTTCACCGGGGAAGAGGACTTCCACGTCCTCACCGTCACCGGCGACGGCACCCTGTACGGGATCGAATCCTCACGCCCGCTGCTGCGCACCAGCAGCGACGGCGGGCAGAGTTGGGCGGACGGTGCCGAGCTGCCCGCCGTCGACCTGGCCGCCGCGACCGACGGCACCCTGTACGCCGCCACCCAGGACGGGCTGCAGCACAGCACCGACGGTGGCGCCACCTTCACCCCGGCGCCGGACGCGCCAGTGCTGTACCTGGTGGAGACCGACCCAACCGGTGGGGTGGTCGGAGTGGACACCGACGGGACGTTGCGACGCCTAGTCGGCACCGGCTGGGAGAACGTCGGCACCACCACGGGAACCGTCCAAGCCCTCGGGGTCACCGGGGACGGTGCGATCGTCCTGGTCGATGACCGCGGCGTGGTCTGGATCCGCGACACCACCGCCACCGTTCTCATCCCGGCGGCAACACCATGACCACCGTCATTCGCACCTGGCGCGACCCGAGCGGCCGCGGATCGGAAGGAGACCGACCATGACCCCCACACCGGCACCCCCCGCGTGGGCGCACCGCACCACTGATGCCACCGCCGAGCAGTTGGCGGCGGTGGATGCGTGGTGGCGGGCGGCGAACTATCTGAGCATCGGGCAGATCTACCTGCAGGGTAACCCGCTGCTGCGCCACCGCCTCAGCCGGGACGACATCAAGCCGCGGCTGCTGGGGCATTGGGGCACCACCCCGGGCCTGAACTTCCTCTACGCCCACCTGAACCGCGCCATCCGCGACCGCGACCTGAACACCCTGTACGTGACCGGGCCCGGGCACGGCGGACCCGGCATGGTCGCCAACGCCTACCTCGACGGCACCTACACCGAACGCTACCCGGGCATCGACCGCACCGAAGAGGGGCTGCGGGCGCTGTTCCGGCAGTTCTCCTTCCCGGGCGGGATCCCCTCGCACGCGTCCCCGGAAACGCCCGGGTCGATCAACGAGGGCGGGGAGCTGGGCTACTCCCTCGTGCACGCCTACGGGGCCGCGTTCGACAACCCCGACCTGCTGGTCGCCTGCGTGATCGGTGACGGGGAGGCGGAGACCGGGCCGCTGGCGACCGCGTGGCACGGCAACAAGTTCCTCAACCCCGCCCATGACGGGGTGGTGCTGCCGATCCTGCATCTGAACGGGTACAAGATCGCCAACCCGACCGTGCTGTCGCGCATCCCCGAGGAGGAGCTTGTCGCGCTGCTGCGCGGCTACGGTCATCACCCCCACGTCGTCACTGTCGGCTTCGATGGGGAAACCCCGCGTGAGTCCCACGCGACGTTCGCGGCGGTGCTGGATGCGGTGCTGGATGAGATCGCGGACATCAAGGCCGCCGCGGCGGCCGGGACGTTGGGGGGGCGGCCGGCGTGGCCGGCGATCGTGCTGCGCAGCCCGAAGGGGTGGACCTGCCCGAAGATCATCGACGGTCTGCCGGTGGAGGGCACCTGGCGGGCACACCAGGTGCCGCTCGCCGAGGTCCGCGACAATCCCGAGCACCTGCGGATCCTCGAGGACTGGCTGGCGTCCTACCGCCCGCACGAGCTGTTCGACGTGACCGGCGCCCCCCGCCCGGCCACGGTCGCGATCGCCCCGGACGGGGATCGGCGGATGAGCGCGAACCCGGCCGGCAACGGCGGACAACTCACCGTCCCGCTGCGGCTCCCGGACTTCCACAAGCACGCGCAGCCGGTCGACCCGGCCGAGCGGGGTGCGGGAACCGGGGAAGCGACCCGCGTGCTGGGCGAGTGGCTGGCGGGGGTGATCCGGGACAACCCGGACAACTTCCGCATCTTCGGCCCGGACGAGACCGCCTCCAACCGGCTCGCCCCACCCGTCTACCAGGCCACCGGCAAGCAGTGGAACGCGGCCGTGGAGCCCGTCGACGAGCACCTGGCCCCGACTGGGCGGGTGATGGAGGTGCTCAGCGAGCACCAGTGCCAGGGCTGGCTCGAGGGCTACGTCCTTACCGGCCGGCATGGGCTGTTCAACTGCTACGAGGCGTTCACCCACATCGTCGACTCGATGTTCAACCAGCACGCCAAATGGCTCGAAGCGGCCCGGGAGGTGTCGTGGCGGGACCCGATCCCGAGCTTCAACTACCTGCTCTCCAGCCACGTCTGGCGGCAGGACCACAACGGGTTCTCCCACCAGGACCCCGGGTTCATCGACCTCGCCCTGAACAAGAGCCCCGACATCGTCCGCGTCTACCTGCCGTTCGACGCGAACACGCTGCTGTCCACCTACGACCACTGCCTGCGCTCGGCCGGGTACATCAACGTCGTCGTCGCCGGGAAGCAGCCCGCCCCGCAGTGGCTGACGATGGACGAGGCGATCGAGCACTGCACCCGCGGGCTCGGGATCCTGCCGTGGGCGGGCACCGAAACCGAAGGCACCGAGCCGGATGTGGTGCTCGCCGCCGCCGGCGACGTCCCCACCCTCGAGACCCTCGCCGCGGCGGCGCTGCTGCGCGAGCACATCCCCGACCTGAGAGTGCGGGTGGTGAACGTGGTCGACCTGACCCGGCTGCAATCCGAGGACCAGCACCCGCACGGTCTCCCGGACCGGGAGTTCGATGCGATCTTCACTCCCGACAAGCCGGTGATCTTCGCCTACCACGGCTACCCGTGGCTGATCCACCGACTCACCTACAAGCGCGCCGGGCACCAGAACCTGCACGTGCACGGCTTCCAGGAGCGCGGCACCACCACGACCCCGTTCGACATGGTCATGCTCAACGACCTCGACCGGTACCGGCTCGCGATCGACGTCCTCGACCACGTCCCGGGCCTCGCCGCCCGCCACGCCGGCCTGCGGCAGGAGCTGCAGGACGCCCGCCTGCACGCCCGCGCCCACACCCGCGAGCACGGCACCGACATCCCCGCCGTCGCCGACTGGCACTGGCCCCACCCCGACACCACCGACCCCACCATCGGGAAGGAACCGAAATGAGTGACACCAGAACCGTGACCCTGCAGGTCAGCGGCATGATCCGCGCGACCTCCAAGAACGTCACCGAAGCCCACCTGAGCCGCCAACCCGGGGTGATCGCCGTGGACGCGAACCCCGTCTCGCAGACGGCGACTGTGACTTTCGACCCCGAGGCGACCTCGGTCGCGCACCTGCAGCAGTGGGTCATCGACTGCGGGTATCACTGCGCCGGCCAGTCCGTCCCCGACCATATCTGCGACCCCGCGCACGACCCGCACGACGAGGGTGCGCACGACCACAGCGCCCACCACGGCCCCGCAGCTGAGGGCGCACAAGAACCGCACGCGAGTCACGACGCGCACGAGGGCCACACGGATGCCACGGGTCACGCCAGCCACGCGGGCCATAAGGGTCCTGCGGGCTATCACGACGACCCCGTCCACGATCACGCCGCTGGCCACGACCACACGCACGCCCCGTCGGCGACGGCGGATGACGGTGAGCATGCCGGTCACCACGTCGAGCACGCCGGTCACACCGCGGCCGCGGGTGGGCACGATCATGGTGCAGCGTCGGGTCACAGTGCGCAGGAGATGATGGGCCACGGTGGGCATCACGGCGGGATGTCGATGGACGCGATGATCCGCGACATGCGCAACCGGTTCCTGGTCGCGCTGATCCTGTCGATCCCGATCACCCTGTGGTCTCCGATCGGGCGGGAGGTGATCGGATTCGAGGTGCCGGCACCGTTCGGGCTGCGCGATGACGTGTTCATGCTGATCCTGTCGCTGCCGGTGATCTTCTACTCGGCGTGGATCTTCTTCGACGGCGCCTACCGGGCGCTGCGCGCGAAGACCCTCGACATGATGGTGCTCGTCGCGGTCGGTGTCGGCGCCGGCTGGCTGTACTCCCTCGCGGTCACCCTCACCGGCGGCGGTGAAGTGTTCTACGAAGCCGCCACGGTGCTTGCCACCTTCGTGCTGCTGGGGCATTGGGTGGAGATGCGCGCCCGCGGCGGCGCGAACGACGCCATCCGCACCCTCCTGGAGCTCGCACCCTCGCAGGCGGTCGTGATCCGTGACGGGCAGGAGGTCGAGATCCCCACCAGCGAGGTCGTCCCGGGGGATCTGATGCTGGTGCGGCCGGGGGCCAAGATCCCCACCGACGGTGTCGTGGAATCCGGAGAGTCCGAGGTGGACGAGTCGATGGTCACCGGCGAGTCCATGCCGGTGGACAAAGCGCCCGGGTCGGAGGTGATCGGAGCGACCGTGAACACCGTCGGCACCCTCCGCGTCACAGCCACCAAAGTCGGCTCGGACACGGCGTTGGCGCAGATCGTGAAGCTCGTGCAAGAGGCGCAGAACTCCAAAGCCCCCGGGCAGCGCCTCGCCGACCGGGCAGCGTTCTGGCTCGTCCTGGTCGCCCTGATCGGCGGCTCCCTCACCTTCCTGGTGTGGCTGCTCGCCGGCGCTGCAATCCCGATGGCGATCCTGTTCGCTATCACCGTCGTCGTCATCACCTGCCCCGACGCGCTCGGCCTCGCCACCCCGACGGCGATCATGGTCGGCACCGGGCTCGGCGCGAAACGGGGCGTGTTGTTCAAGAACGCCTCCGGGATCGAAACCGCCGCCCACATCGACACGGTCGTGTTCGACAAGACCGGCACCCTCACCAAGGGGGAGCCGGAGGTCACCGACTACATCCCCGTCGGCGACGACGACCTCGAGACTCTCTCCCTCGCGGTCGCGTTGGAGCGGGAATCCGAGCATCCTCTGGCGAAAGCGATCGTGAATTACGCCGACGCCCGCGACATCCCCCGTCGCACCGCGACCGCGTTCCGAAACGTCACCGGGCAGGGCGCGATCGCCACCGTCGACGGTCGACAGGTCGTCCTCGGCAACCCGCGCCTTCTCACCGGGGAGGGGATCGACATCAGCGGGGTGCAGGCCGCTCAGCAGGACCTGGCTGGGTCCGGCCGCACCGCGATCCTGTTCGCCGTGGACGGGCAAGTCGCCGGGATCATCGGTCTCGCCGACGCACCCCGGGACACCGCAAAGACCGCGATCGACGCTCTCCACGAGCAGGGCGTCGAGGTCGCAATGCTCACCGGGGACAACAAGCCCACCGCCGACCGGATCGCCGCTCTCCTCGGCATCGACACCGTGATCGCGGATGTGCTCCCCGAGGACAAGTCCGCGAAGGTCGCCGAGCTGCAGAAGACGGGCAAGAAGGTCGCGATGGTCGGCGACGGCGTCAACGACGCCCCCGCCCTCGCCCAGGCCGACCTCGGCATCGCGATCGGCGCCGGCACCGACGTCGCCATCGAGACCGCCGACGTGGTCCTGATGCGCTCGGACCCGCTCGATGTTGCGATCGCACTCAAGATCGGCAAGGGCACACTGCGAAAGATGCGGCAGAACCTGGGCTGGGCCATCGGATACAACGCCGCCGCCCTCCCCATCGCCGCTGGCGTGTTCTACCCGGCGTTCGGGATCATGCTGTCCCCGGAGATCGCCGCCCTGTCGATGTCCGGTTCCTCCGTGATCGTCGCCGTCAACGCCCTCCTCCTCAAGCGGCTCCGCCTGCCCGCCCAGGCGCCCGCTGCGACGACCATGCAGAAGGAGCCCGAACATGCCTGACCGTCCGCTCTCTCCCACACCGTCCTCCCCGATGCTGCTGACCCGACGAGGTGTGCTCGGACTCGGACTGGGCGCCGTCGCGGCAGCCGTGCTCGCCTCCTGCACCCCCGCGCCGCAATGGGTGACACCCACCGGCGCAGCGGTGTCCGGCACGGAGAAGAACCGCGGCGGCACCGGCCGAGTCACCACCGTCGACCTCACCGCCGCCCCCACCACGCTCGACCTGGCCGGTACCTCCGCCGCCACCTGGGCGTTCGGAGGTATCCCCGCCCCGGTAATCCGGCTCACCGCAGGCGACACGCTGAAAGCGACCGTCCGCAACCAGCTCGACGCGGACACCTCCGTGCACTGGCACGGACTCGCCCTCCGCAACGACATGGATGGGGTCCCTCCGGTAACCCAAGCCCCCATCGCCCCGGGCGGACAGTTCGCATACGAGTTCGTCACCCCGCATCCGGGCACCTACTGGTTCCACCCCCACGTCGGCCCGCAACTGGACCACGGCCTCTACGGTGCGCTCATCATCGACGACCCGGACGAGAAGGTGACGTGGGACGACGAATGGGTGCTGATCCTCGACGACTGGCTCGACGGCGTCACCGCCACCCCGGACCAGGTCCTCACCGACCTCTCGAAGGGCATGGGCGGGATGGGCGGGATGGGCGACATGTTCATGCGGATGGGGAACCTGCTGATGGGCGCCACCTCCGACCTGCTCGGCGGCGACGCCGGCGACGTCTACTACCCGCACTACCTCATCAACGGCAAACCCAAAGCCGACCCCGCCCAATTCACCGGCACTCCTGGTGCCCGGGTGCGGATCCGTGTCATCAACGCCGGCAGCGACACCGCGTTCCGGTTCGCGATCGGCGGCCACACCCTGACGATCACCCACACCGACGGGTTCCCGGTGGATCCGGTCGAGGTCGACAGTGTCCTGATCGGGATGGGCGAACGCTACGACCTGCAGGTCACGCTGGGCGACGGGGTGTTCCCTGTCGTCGCCGACGCGGAAGGCAAGCAGGATCGCGCGTTCGCGCTCGTTCGCACCGCCGCTGGCACGGCGCCGGCCAGCGACGTCGCCGTCGCCGAGCTCGGCACCGGCAGGGTTGGCACCGCTGCCGGGCTGAGCGCGACCGCCTCCGTCACCCTGCACCAGGCATCCCCCGACCGGGTCGTGCACCTCGCGCTGACCGGGGGGATGGAGGCGTACGACTGGGGGATCAATGGGCGCCGGTTCGACATGAACGACCCGTTGCGGGACGCGCACGCGGTCAGTATGGGGGAGCGGGTGCAGTTGCGGATCCGCAATGACACCAAGATGTGGCATCCGTTCCACCTGCACGGCCACACCTACCAGCACGCGAACGGCGGCCCCCGGAAGGACACCTCCATCATCCTCCCGGGCCAGACCCTGACAGTCGACTTCGACGCCGACAACCCCGGCCAGTGGGTCGCGCACTGCCACAACATCTACCCACGCCGAGACCGGCATGACCACGGTGCTCGGATACCAGTCATGAACCGCGCGTTCATCCCCAGCACGGGAGGATGATCGCGCGGGCGATCGGACGGCGGCGGCGGACGTCAAGTCTAAGTGGACTTCCTACTCTTATGTAGGGATCTGCCATTTCGCGCGGAATCCTGCTGACGAAACTGCTGCCAATTAGCGTGGAATCCCCGAGTTCTCCGCCACCTTGACCGGGAACCTACAGTAGTAATCGACGGCTTTCGCGGCGGGCGCACCTTCCTCCCGTACCTGCGACAAGGCCATCCCCGGTGACCAAGCCGCAGTGCTTCTCGCGAGATGGGCCAGGATGGGAGTGTTGGTGGCGTCGCTGCCACCTGTTCGCTCGTTCTACAGCAGGAGTGCCCATCCGTGGTGAATCACGTCGCCTTCATCTGGAACATCGCCGAGTCCCTTCGCGGCCCGTTCAAGCCCTCCGAGTACGGATCGGTGGTCCTGCCGTTCACGGTGCTCCGCCGCCTCGACGCCGTGCTGGCGGACACGAAGCCCGCCGTGCTCGAAGCGGCGAAGGGAATCGAGTCGCTCCCCGAGATGCTGCAGACGATCAAGCTCACCGAGGCGTCGGGGCACCAGTTCTACAACACCTCCCCGTTCGACTTCGGCAAGCTCGTCGCCGACCCTGCCGACCTTCGCGAGAACCTGTCGTCCTACCTGGCCGGGTTCTCCTCGAACGTGCGG
This sequence comes from Microbacterium sp. MRS-1, assembly GCF_000585455.1. NCBI lineage: Bacteria > Bacillati > Actinomycetota > Actinomycetes > Micrococcales > Microbacteriaceae > Microbacterium > Microbacterium sp. MRS-1. Next base: position 8,155 of record NZ_JAUF01000017.1, on the reverse strand, counting down.
GACATCTTCGAGCGGTTCGAGTTCGACAAGACGCTGAACAAGCTTGCGGAGAAGAACAAGCTGTTCGCGGTGACAGAGAAGTTCGCGCAGGCCGACTTCCACCCCCGCACCGTCTCCAACATCCAGATGGGTCTGGTGTTCGAGGAGCTGATCCGGTTCGCGAACGAGAAGTCGAACGAGACCGCCGGCGACCATTACACCCCGCGCGAGGTCATCAAGCTCATGGTCGAGCTGCTGTTCGCGCTCGATGACGACGCCCTGTCGAAGGCCGGCGTGGTGCGCTCCATCTACGACCCGACCGCCGGCACCGGCGGCATGCTCTCGGTCGCCGACGAGTACCTGCACACCCTGAACCCGAGTATCCAGCTCAGCCTGTACGGCCAGGACTACAACGACGCCTCGTACGCGATCTGCAAGGCCGACATGGTCATCAAGGGCCAGGACGTCGACAACATCGCCCTCGGCGATACCCTCACCGAAGACGCCTTCGACGACAAGAAGTTCGACTACGGCCTGTCCAACCCACCGTTCGGGGTCGACTGGAAAGACCAGCGCACCTACGTCGACGACGAACACACCAAGCTCGGCTTCAACGGCCGCTTCGGCCCCGGCACGCCCGCGGTCAGCGACGGCGCCATGCTGTTCCTCCTGCACCTGGTGTCAAAGATGCGCAAACCCGAAGACGGCGGCTCACGCATGGCGATCGTGCTCAACGGGTCGCCTCTGTTCTCGGGGGGCGCCGGCGGCGGGGAGTCGAACATCCGCAAGTGGCTGCTCGATAACGACCTCGTTGAAGCGATCATCGGGCTGCCGAAGGACATGTTCTACAACACCGGCATCTCCACCTACATCTGGGTCCTCACCAACCGCAAGGACGAGAATCGCAGGGGCCGGGTGCAGCTCATCGACGGCCGTGAGATGTTCACCAAACTTCGCAAAGCGCTCAAGTCCAAGCGCAACGAACTCTCCGCAAAGGACATCGAGACCATCGTCGGCCTGTACGCCGGATTTGAGGGCGGTGAGCACTCGAAGATCTTCCGCAACGAGGACTTCCTGTATCGCACGATCACGGTGGAGCGTCCGCTCAAGCTGAACTGGCATGCCGCCCCCGAACGCATCGACGCTGTGCTCGAAACCAAGGCCCTTCAGAAGCTGAACGAAACGGATGCTGTAGCCCTCCGCGCCGCCCTTGACCGGCTCGGCACCGACACCATCTGGAAGAACCGTGCCGAGTTCCAGGAGGCGCTGAAAGATGCTGCGAAAGCCGAAGGCCTCACCCTCGCCGTGCCGCTACTCAAGGCCGTGACGACCGAACTTGGTGAACAGGACGACACCGCCGACACCTGCACCGATGCCAAGGGCAACCCGGAGCCGGATGCGTCGCTCCGCGACACCGAGAACGTGCCGTGGGACGAGGATGTCGACGCCTACGTCGCCCGCGAAGTCCTCCCGTACGCGCCCGACGCGTGGGTCGATCACTCCAAGACCAAGGAGGGCGCGGAGATCCCCTTTACCCGCCACTTCTACCAATACGTTCCGCCCCGTCCGCTCGAAGAGATCGACCGCGACCTCGAAGCGGTGATGGACCAGCTCCGCTCGATGCTTGTCGAGGTCGAACAGTGATGCAGGGGCCTTGGTCGGATGGCGTCCCCACTGGGTGGCAGATCCGTCCGCTGTGGAGCGAATTTCGGCGGGGAAAGACGCTGGGCGATGGATCGGAAGAGCTTCTTTCGGTCTACCGCGACTACGGAGTCATCCCGAAATCCAGTCGCGAAGACAACTTCAACAAGCCCTCGGAAGACCTGTCGAAGTACCAGCGGGTTTCGGTGGGAGACCTCGTCGTCAACAAGATGAAGGCCTGGCAGGGGTCTCTGGGGATCTCAAACCACGACGGCATCGTCAGCCCCGCATACTTCGTCTACAAGGCAACTGGGACTTTCGAGCCGCGATTCGCTCACTACCTGCTCCGCAGCAAGGAGTACGCGGACCACATGGCCGCCATCTCCTCCGGAATTCGGCCGAACCAATGGGATCTCGACCCCGCACAGTTCGCGGTTACACCCCTCCTTGTCCCCCCGCCGGCGGAGCAGCGGGCGATTGCGGACTATCTGGACCGGGAGACGACGCAGATCGACGCGTTCATCGCGAAGAACGAGGAACTCATCACCCTCCTCACCGAACGCCGCGCGTCCGTTATCGGAGCCGCCGTAACGCGGGGGCTAGACGAACGGGTCGAGCTCTCTATGGAGAGTCCCGATTGGATCGGTCCGGTACCAGCCGCTTGGAGCGTGCAGCCGATCAAGAGTGCGTATTCAGTCGTGGTGGGCAAGATGCTCAACGAATCGAAGTCTGAGGGCGACCCGGTCCCGTACGTGCGGGCCGCGAACATCCAACCCGATGGGCTCGACCTGAGCGACGTGAAGGAGATGAAAGCGACCGCCGCAGACCGTCGCGCCCTCTCGCTCCGGTCCGGGGACGTCGTATTCGTCGAAGGCGGCGGAGGGTACGGCAGATCCGACTACCTCACCCAAGATCTGCCGGGGTGGGTGTTCCAGAATCATGTGATCCGCTTGCGGTCTCGACCGGGCCATGACGGACGATTCCTGAATTACTGGCTCCAGCACGTCAGGCGACTCGGGCATTACGAAGCGCTCAGTGCATTCGCGACGATCCCGAACGTGTCCGGCGACAAACTTGGGCGGATCGAGATGCCGGCTCCGCCTCTCTGGGAGCAACGCGAGATCGTGAAACATATCGAGGAAGCATGTTCCCGGATTGATGCCGCCGTCGCGGTGGCGCAACGAAGTGTCGAACTCGCGCGCGAGCGTCGTGCCGCACTCATCTCGGCGGCGGTGACGGGCAAGATCGATGTGGGGGTGGCGGCATGAGCGGTATTGCGGGGGCGCATCTGGAGTCGGTGCTGGAGAACGAGATCGCCGAGCATCTCGCCGCGAACGGCTGGCTCTATTCGCCGACCGACGCCGGCTACGACCGTGAGCTCGCGCTGTTTCCCGAGGACGTGCTCGGCTGGCTCGAGGATTCGCAGCCGACCGAGTTCGCGAAGGTCGTCCGCCGCGAAGACACCGACGCCCAGCGAAAAGCGGCGGGCGACAGCATCCTGAATCGGCTCGCGAAGTCGCTGGATCTGGACCCGTTGAAGAACGGGGGGACGATCCGGATTCTGCATGAGGGCTTCTCGATCGTGCCGCTGCACGGTGGTGCGGTGAAGTTCCGTCTGGCGCAGTTCCGGCCGGCGACGACCAACAACCCCGAAACGCTCGACACCTACGCGAAGATGCGGGTGCGGGTGATGCGTCAGGTGCATTACTCGGCGAAGCACCCGAACAAGGCGTTGGATCTGGTGCTGTTCGTCAACGGCATCCCGGTCGCGACCATCGAGTTGAAGACGGACTTCACGCAGGCGATCGGCAACGCGGTGGACCAGTACCGGTTCGACCGGTCGCCGGCGGGTGAGCCGTTGTTCGGGTTCGCGAAGCGGTCGCTGGTGCATTTCGTCGTGTCGAACTCCGAGGTGCGGATGACGACGAAGCTCGCCGGCGCCGCCACCCGGTTCCTGCCCTTCAACAAAGGCGCGGATGAGGGTGCGGGGAATCCGCCGAACCCGGATGGTTCCGCATCCTCGTACTTCTGGGAGGAGATCCTGCAGCGCGACACGTGGTTGCAGCTGCTGGGATCATTCGTGCACCTGCAGGTCGAGGTCGACGTCGACCCCGACACGGGCAAGAAGACGAAGATAGAGAAGATTTTGTTCCCTCGGTACCACCAGTGGCGCGCCGTGACCCGGCTGGTGGAGGCGGCTCGGGTGGAGGGCGCGGGCAACCGGTACCTGGTGCAGCACTCGGCAGGGTCCGGAAAGACGAACTCCATCTCGTGGCTCGCGCACCGTCTCTCCCAGCTCCACGACGACCAGAACGCGCGGGTGTTCGACACGGTCGTGGTCGTCACCGACCGGACGGTGCTGGACAAGCAGCTGCAGGATGCAATCGGCCAGTTTGAGAAGCAGGCCGGTGTGGTGCAGTCGATCACGAAGGATGCGGGTGAGTCGAAGTCGAAGCAGCTCGCCGCGGCGCTGACCGGCGGCAAGAACATCGTCATCGTGACGATCCAGTCGTTCGAGGCGCTGATCACCGCCATCCAGACGCTGCCCGAGCTGCAGGGGCGCCGGTTCGCGGTCATCGCGGACGAGGCGCACTCGTCGCAGACCGGGTCAACCGCCGGGGCGCTCACGAAGGTGCTATCCCCAGACGAGCAGGCCGCGGTCGCGGAAGGCGCCCCGATCGATTCGGATGCATACTTGCAGTGGGCGATGTCGGTGGCGGCGAAGGCCCCGAACATCTCGTACTTCGCGTTCACTGCAACCCCGAAGCCGAAGACGCTCGAGTTGTTCGGGCGGGTGCCAGAGGGTGCGGGGCCGGATGCGACGCCGGAGCCGTTCGATCTGTATTCGATGCAGCAGGCGATCGAGGAGGGGTTCATCCTCGACGTGCTGCAGAACTACACCCCGTACAAGGTGGCGTGGAAGCTGCAGCATCCCGATTCTGACTACGACGACGCCGGCGAGGTCGACGAGTCGACCGCGGTGAAGGCGCTGGTGCAGTACGTGCGGCTGCATCCGACGAACATCAGCCAGAAGGCGAAGATCGTCGTCGACCACTTCCGCGCGTTCGTTCAGCCGCTGCTGGACGGTAAGGCGAAGGCGATGGTCGTCACCGGTTCCCGCGTCGAGGCCGTGCGGTGGAAGAAGTACCTCGACACCTACATCGCGGATGCCGGTGTGCAGGGGGTGCGGTCGCTGGTGGCGTTCTCGGGTACCGTGGACGACCCCGAGCTGCTCGGCGACGGACTCACGGAGCGGACGCAGAATCCCGGGGTGCAGTCCGATCTCGCAGAAGCCTTCAAACCCGCGACGTTCAACGTGATGATCGTGGCGGAGAAGTTCCAGACCGGCTTCGATCAGCCGCGTCTGGTGGCAATGTACGTCGACAAGAAGCTCGGCGGCGTGCAGGCGGTGCAGACGCTGTCCCGGCTGAACCGGACCTACCCGGGCAAGGACAAGACGTTCGTCCTCGATTTCGTCAATGAGCCGCAGGAGGTGCTGGACGCGTTTCTGCCGTACTACCGGAAGGCGACGCTGACGGCGACGACCGACCCGAACCTGATCTACGACCTCGTGGTGAAGCTCGACTCTGCCGGGATCTACGACATGTCGGAGGTCGAGCAGGCCTTCGACGCCGCTCTTGCCGGTGGCGTGAACGTCAACTCGAAGGTGTCGGCAGCGACTGCGCCGGCGGTGGACCGATTCCAGAAGCGGTGGGTTGCGGCGGTCTTGGATGACGACAAGACCGAGCAGGACGAGTTGCGGCTGTTCAAGGCGGATGTGGGCAACTTCGTGAAGTTCTACGACTTCATCTCCCAGGCCCGCAACCTCGAGGACACCGACCTGCCCCGCCGGCACTACTTCTTCCGCCGCATCCTCCCGCAACTGTCGACCGCGACGATTCTCGAACCTGTCGACATCTCCGACGTGACCCTTGTCGGCTACAAGATCAGCGCCGGCGAGTCGGTGAAGCTGAACCTCGAGCAGGGGCCGGGCCTCGATCCGATCACCGCGATCGGGTCGGGCGCGATCCACGAGAAGCACCGCTCCGCGCTCGAGGAGATCATCCACAAGCTCAACGAACGCCTCGGCGACAAGTACGGCGTCGGCGTCATCGACCTCCAGATGAACCACATCGTCGGGAAGCTCGCCCTGGACGTGGAGCTGGCGAACCAGGCGGCGGTGAATTCGCCACAGCAGTTTGCTGAGTCACCTGCGCTGCCCAAGGCGTTCACGAAGGCGCTGCTCGGCGTGCGTGATGAGACGCCCGCGTTCATCGATGACCTGTTCAACGACAGCGGGCTCTACGCCGAACTGGGGAAGGCGCTGCCAGCAATGCTCTACGAGTACCTTCATGGAGGGGGCCCCAGCGCTTGAATCTGAGAGACGCGAATGTCTGAGATTCGCTACCAACAGCACGGCGGCTTCGTTGCACATGGAGGCGGCCCACGTGCCGACGCGCCGGGAGACTGGATCGTGTGGCACTTTACCCCGATCGCGAACCTGAGTCAGATCGTCAGTCATGGCAAGCTCTTCTGCGACGACACAGCCCCCAAGGGGACTGGTTCGGTTGCGAACGGAGACGTGAAAGCTCTCCGACGCGACCGCATCGTCGATGCGCCGGGCTACCCGATGGGGCGGTCGGTAAGTTCGCATGTTCCTTGGTACATCGCCGCCAAGTCGCCAATGCTGTACTACGTCACTCGCAATCAACCCCGGGACGTCGTCGATGGGCTTGTCTTCCTAGGGATGCGTCTAGGTTCGCTTGTGGATAGCGGGGTCGATTGGGTCGCGAGTAACGGCAATGCTGCAGCGCAGATCACTGAGTTCTCAGCGGACATCGATAACCTAGGAACGTTCGTTGACTTCGAGCTCCTCATTGCGCGAGATTGGGCGAACACCTTCGACGATCCGCATCGCAAGTCACGTCGAGCGGCGGAGATCCTCGTCTACCACGAAGTCCCGCTCGAGCTGGTGTCCCTGGTTGTTGCTAGGAATGAGGCAACACTCGAAGCGGCGCGCAAGCTACTGAGCGAAGCGGGCCACACTCAGGTTAGGTTCCTCCACACCGACAAGCTCAGCTACTAGGACCACGAATGATCAACTCCGCGAAGGGCAACATTCTCGACGCAGACGTCGATGCTGTCGTGAACACAGTGAACACCGTGGGTGTGATGGGCAAGGGACTGGCGCTGCAGTTCAAACGCCGGTATCCGGAGAACTTTGACCTCTACAAGCGTGCCTGCGAAAGCAACGAGCTCCAAGTCGGGCGGATGTTTGTCACCGAGACACACCAGCTTTCTGGACCGCGACTGATCGTCAACTTCCCTACGAAGCAGCACTGGAAGGCGAACTCCCGAATCGAGTTCATCCGCGATGGCCTGAGCGACCTTGTCAGGGTAATTCGTTCTCGTGGGATCACATCGATCGCGATTCCACCACTCGGCGCCGGCAACGGCGGTCTGGACTGGGCGCAGGTGCGGCCGATCATCGAGGAGGCTCTCGCGCCTCTTGAGGATGTCGATGTTCGAATATTCGACCCCGTTAAGCGAAGCTTCGAAGTTGCCGCCGATCGTCCCGTCAAACTCACAAACTCACGCGCGCTCCTGCTTGCGTTGATGCTTGGCTATGCCAAACAACGGCATGCGCTGGAGCCCTGGGAGGATGTGGAAGGCGCTTCGCATCTCGAGGTGCAGAAGCTGATGTACTTCGCGTCACTCCGTATCCCAGCGCTCCGTCTACGGTACGCACGAGGAACGTATGGGCCCTACAGCGACGTGGTCAGGATCATGCTGCAGGAGATTGAGGGCACCTATAGCAAGGGGTACGGAGACGGGAACGACAAGGTCTTGGCCCTCAAGCCAATTGAGGTGACTCAAACGGGAATCGACGCACTCGGTAATTTCAGGCCGAGCGCCGAGTTGGCTCGCGATTTCGACGAAGCTGTTGCAGGCGTCTTGCAGCACATTGAGGGGTTCGAGGGACCGTATCCGCTTGAGCTGCTCGCCAGTGTCGAGTGGGCAGTGAACGACCTCCACACCGGAGCGCCTTCTGAAGTGACCCGCTACGTTCAAACCTGGACAAAGCGTAAGGGGCGAATGTTCACCGATGCCCACATTGGGACAGCGCTCGCGCGAGTGAACCCTTCCTGACCGAGGTTCGTAGTACCGGCCGACGCGCCCAGAGTTGTCCGCTCGTCTCTGCGAGTCGGGCCGTCTGAACGGGGCGAAGTTGAGTCCCGCATAGTGGTGTAGCGCATGGTGGCCCGGCTCGTCGTTCCTGACGTGGGCGCGGTCACCGTGTGATCCTTCGAGAAAGCTCTCTACTTCTCACTCGAACGGAATCATCACGATGACCGCACCTCATATTGTCGACCCTGCGAGCGTGCTCGCTGAAGCCCTGTCCGACGCGTCGCCGGATCTGATGCGTTCCTTGCTGCAAACGATGATCAACGCGTTGCTGTCCGCCGACGCGGACGCCGTCGTCGGCGCCGAATGGGGCAAGCCCAGCGCTGACCGTGTCGCGCAACGCAACGGG